>CAZREZ010000383.1:0-3210 GCA_964599115.1 uncultured Bacteroidales bacterium | reverse complement strand
GATGCAGGTTGTGATGATTATATTACAAAACCGATAAAAGCAAAAGAACTTTTAAACAAAATGGAGAAATGCTTAAATATAGAAGCAAAGCACAGATCGCGATAGCGAAGTATGATCCCCAGTTAGAAAAAATACAACGGGGTAAAGCATATTGGGAGTTTGATGGTCATCCATCCATGCGGACTACTTTTAGTCGTACGGACTTCCTTTGGACGTTCGATTGGCATTCAATAGTTACTTAATCGTAAATTAAAAAATTTAAAAAATGAAATTAGCCCCTATAGGAAAGCTGAAACAATTAGAATTATGAAAAAAATACTTGTTATTGACGACCAAAAAAGTAATCTTTTTAAGATCAAAGATATACTTGAAAAATCGATCCCTGCTTGTAAAGTGCTTATATCTCAATCAGGAGTTGAAGGAATAGAAATTGCAAAAACCGAACAGCCCGACACCATTCTTCTTGATGTCATAATGCCCGAAATGGATGGTTTCGAAGTTTGTGAAAAACTTAAAGCAAGTGTACAAACAAAGTATATTCCCATCATCCTGCTTTCGGCTTTCGAAAAAGATACAGATAGTAGGGTAAAAGGATTAAGATTAGGTGCCAATGTTTTTCTTTCTAAACCAATTGATCCTTTAGAGTTATCAGCACTGGTTACTTCTATGTTGCGAGTCAGAGCAGCTGAAAAAGAAATAATTGAAAGCGAGGAACGGTTCAAGAAACTTTCAAATCTTACTTTTGAGGGCATATTGATCCACGATAAAGGCATGGTAATAGATATAAACGAATCGTTAATGAAGTTATTAGGTTATACAAAAGAAGAATTGATCGGCAAGAATATTATAAAGCTATGTGTGCCACATGAGTATCATGCTACAATAAGAGAAAATATTTTTAAAAATATTGCTAAACCTTACGAAGTGATGGCAAGGAAAAAGGATGGCACTCTATTTCCAATGGAGATTGAAGCAAGAGACATAAAAGATAAAGATATTGAATTCAGGGTTGCAGCAATTAGAGATATTTCATGGCGCAAGAAGGCGGAAAAGGAGTTGAGGGAAAGTGAAAAAAAATATAGATCTTTTGTAGATACTGCAAGTGATATGATGTGTATCACAGATAAAGACGGGAAGTTTACTGATGTGAATGAATCAATGACCAGTAAATTGGAATATTCTAGAGAAGAGTTGATTGGGAAAAGTATTAAGCAGATTTTAACTAAGGAAAGTTTTGAAAAAGATTTCAGACCAAACTGGGAGAAGTTCATTAAAAAAGGAGAGATAAATATTGAAAACACATTTTTAACAAAAAAAGGAAAAGAGATTATCGGTGAATTAAAGGCTATTGCCATATATGATAAAGATGGCAAGTTAAAAGGGACCAGAGAAGTAATCCACGATCTTACTGAGCGAAAGCGAGCAGAGGAATTGTTGCGAAATGCCGAGAAAGATTGGCGTAATTCATTCAATTCTTTGAAAGATGTTATGGTGATAATCGACAAAGATTTTAACATCGAAAATATTAATGATGCAGGACTTGCCCTAACAGGGAAAAGCAAAGAAGAAGTTATTGGAAATAAATGCTATAAGATTTTCCACAATACGTCTGAACCAAAGCATAATTGTCCATTAACTAAAACTTTAAAAACAAGAGAAGCCGAATATGTAGAAATACATGAAGAATTATTTGATGGATACTTTTCAATAAAGAGTTCTCCTGTTTTTGATGAAAATGGGGAAATAGTGAAATTCGTAGATTTGATAACCGACATCACCAGGCGAAAACAAGCAGAAGTAGCCATTCACCAACAAAATCTCGAGATTAAGGAACGTAACGAAGAATTAGATGCCTTCTCACATACAGTAGCCCACGATCTAAAAAATCCGCTTGCATCAATAATGGGTTTTGCTGATATTTTATTTGAAGGATACTCTAAACTTTCAGAAGATGATTTCCTTAACTATCTAAGTATAATAGTTAAAGAAGGTATTAAAACTCAACAAATTATCAATAGTTTACTTCTTTTAGCTAATGTCAGAAAAGCTGATATTATAACAGAAGAATTAAATATGAAAGAAATTGTTAGCGGAGCTATAAGCAGTTTAACAGCTGTTAGTGAGAAAAGTAATACTGAAATTAAACTTCCTGAAACCTGGCCTGTCGCCATTGGATATACTCCCTGGATTATAGAAGTTTGGATGAATTATTTAAGCAATGCTATAAAATACTGCGGTACTCCCCCACACATTGAAATTGGTGCTGATAAAGGTAAAACAAAAAATGTTCCCGAAGGAATGGCTCGTTTTTGGATACGAGATAATGGACCCGGCATTTCTGTTGAAAATCAAAAATTATTGTTTAAAAAATTTGAGCGTTTGGATCAGGTGAAAACCAAAGGGCATGGACTGGGGCTTTCCATTGTGCGTCGCATTATCGAAAAACTTAGTGGGCAGGTTGGTGTGGAAAGCGAAATAGGAAAAGGAAGCCTTTTCTATTTTACTCTTCCTTATTCATATAAAAACGATAAAAACTAATGAGCTTCTTGTTTTAATAAGTAAATATCTTGATAAATAAAATAATTTTACGTAAAAAACAACATAATATCGAAAATTTGATAATTTTTATGTATTTTTGAAAATAATAATAACAAACAAATCATGAACCTCGGTGAAAATAAGTAAAAAAATCTTATTGTTGATGATATTCCAATCAACATTGAGAAAATGACAGAAGTTTTAAAGACAAATAATATGGATACGCAAAAAAATTATGATTGGAGTGATAAAGTAATATTAATTGCAGAAGATGTTGAAACAAGCAACCGTTATTATAAAGCTGCTTTAAGCAGAACAAATGCAAAATTACTATGGGCAAAAAATGGAAAAGAAGCTTTTGATTTAGTTGATAAGAATAAAAAAATTGATATTATATTGATGGATTTGCATATGCCCGAACTAAATGGATTTAAAGCTACAAGAAAGATAAAAGATTTAAAAAGAGACATCCCAATTATTGTCCAAACTGCTTATATTTTGGCGGGAGAAGAAGAAATGAGTTTTGAAGCAGGATGTGATGAATTTTTAGCCAAGCCTGTAAAATTTAATACTCTTCTTACCACTATTAAAAAATACTTTTAAAATTAAAGTGTTTTAGTCGGGGTAGCAGGATTTGAACCTGCGACCTCCTGCTCCCAAAGCAGGCGCGCT
>CAZREZ010000382.1:0-3226 GCA_964599115.1 uncultured Bacteroidales bacterium | reverse complement strand
ATATTAAAACATTACAAAAAAAAAACTCAAAATAAATATTTTTATCAGGAAGAAGAATTACAAAAAGATAAAAAGAAAAAAGAAGGCAAGATAAATATTGATTATATTCCTGAGAAAGATAAAGAGGAAAAAGATACAGACCTTGGCGAATATGTTGATTTTGAAGAATTAGATAAATAATGGGTGTTTAGTTTAAGGTTTCAGGTTTAACAAGTTTCAGGTTTAAAGAACTTTGAACTTTGAATCTGGAACAATAAAATTATCTTATCTATACAAAATAATATTGAAACATTTATTTAACTGATTATGAAGAACATTCCAATTAAAAACATCGTACCTTATGCTGTTGCAATAGTTATATTTATAATAATAACAATGGTGTATTTTAATCCGTTGTTGCAAGGGAAAAAAATCAGACAAGATGATATTATCCGGCATAAAGGCATGTCAAAAGAAATTGTTGATTTTAGGGAAAAAACCGGTGATGAAGCCTTATGGACTAATTCAATGTTTGGCGGTATGCCTGCATATCAGATTTCAGTGCAGTATAAATCAAATCTGATTAGTTATATTGATAAAATATTCCGGTTGGGATTGCCACATCCTGCCGATTATGTTTTTTTGTATTTTATAGGGTTTTTTATTTTACTTTTAGTTCTGGGAGTTGACCCATGGTTGAGTTTTGCCGGCTCTATTGCATTTGCCTTTTCATCTTACTTTTTTATAATTATTGAAGCGGGGCACAACTCAAAGGCTCATGCAATCGGTTATATGGCGCCGGTTTTGGCGGGAATGATTTTATGTTACAGAGGGAAATATTTATGGGGCGGAATTTTAACTGCTTTATTTTTAGCCCTTGAACTACGGGCTGGACATCCGCAAATAACTTATTATTTACTTTTGATAGCAATAATCTTAGGAATTTATGAATTTGTAAATGCAATTAAAGACAAAAAATATATTTCATTTTTAAGATCATTCGGAGTATTGATAATAGCTGCTTTACTTGCTGTTTTAACACATTCAACTAATCTGTGGGCGACTTATGAATATGGGAAAAACACCATACGCGGAAAATCCGAGTTAACTTCAAATCTTGATAATAAAACCTCCGGACTTGATAAAGATTATGCAACTGCCTGGAGTTATGGTGTTCCTGAAACATTTTCATTAATGATACCAAACACAAAAGGAGGTGCTACGGGCTTGCTTGGAAATAATAAGAATGTAATGAAAGATGTTGACAGGCAATTCAAACAAGCTATTGCAGGCCAGAATCATTATTGGGGCAACCAACCGTTTACATCAGGACCTGTTTATGTCGGTGCAATAATTGTTTTTTTATTTGTTCTGGGAATTTTTATTGTGCCGGGTCGCCTGAAATGGGTTTTGTTTTCAGCAACAGTGTTATCAGTTTTTCTTTCGTGGGGTAAAAATTTTATGCCTTTCACAGATTTCTTCCTTGATTATATTCCCGGATACAACAAGTTTAGGGCAGTTTCAATGACGTTAGTAATAGCCGAATTATGTATGCCTTTACTGGCGATTTTGGCAGTTAATGGAATTCTTAAAAATCCCGGAATAATAAAAGAAAAGCAAAAGCAGTTTTTTATTGCATTCGGACTGACCGGAGGATTAGCTTTGATTTTTTATTTGGTGCCATCATTATTTTTTAATTTTTTAAGTAATGATGAAATTATACAATTTGATGAGGTAAGAAAAAGTGCCGACCCTAATCAGCTAAGTTTATTCATTAGTAATCTTGAGCGGGTAAGAATCTCAATATTTAAGGCAGATGCGATAAGGAGTTTCTTCTTTATTCTTTTGGGCGGACTTGTTTTGTGGTTGTATTCAATGAAAAAAATGGGATGGAAAATACTTGTCTCTGCTCTTGCAGTTTTGTTTTTGATTGATATGGCAACGGTTTGTTACAGGTATTTGAATAATGAAAATTTTGTAAGGAAATCAAAAGTAACCAAACCATATCAGGCTTCTGTAGCTGACAGGGAAATATTTAAAGATACTAATCCTGAATTCAGGGTTTTAAACATTGCTGTAAATACTTTTAATGATGCCAGCACATCTTATTTTCATAAATCAATTGGTGGTTATCATGGAGCCAAATTAAGAAGGTATCAGGAACTGATTGACCATCAGATTAATCCTGAGAAAGAGAAATTAGTAAATACTTTAACGAATAATCCGACTCTGTTATCAATAAATAATACACTAGGCAAATTACCTGTATTGAACATGCTTAATACCAAATATATTATTTATGATCCTGCAAGAAGCCCATTGATAAATAATTATGCACTGGGCAATGTCTGGTTTGTTGAAAATTATAAAATTGTTGATAATGCTAATGAAGAGATTGCTGTCTTAAATAATTTTAATCCTGAAAAAATTGCATTTGTTGACAAACGGTTTGAAGATAATTTAAAAGGAAAAGAAATTAGAAATGATACATTATCTATAATAAAACTTACAGAATATCAGCCGAATCATTTGGTTTATTCTTCAAATTCATCTACTGATCAATTAGCTGTTTTCTCTGAAATTTATTACGATAAAGGATGGAATGCTTATATAGATGGGAAATCCGCACCATATTTCCGTGCCGATTATGTTTTAAGGGCAATGATAGTACCGGCAGGTGATCATACAATAGAATTCAAATTTGAACCACGTGTTTATAAAGTTGGTGAAAAAATTTCACTAATTAGTTCAATATTATTAATTTTATTATTGATTGGAGGATTGTACTATGAAGGCCGGAAAGCTTTTAAATCGGAAAACAAATCTTAGTGATGGAGTATTGGAGTGATGGAGTATTGAAGTAATGGGAAATATGGAAATATGGGAAATAATGGAATAATAAACTGATTTATTACAAAATTAATTAAGCAGATCAAATCTAAAATCCTCAATCTAAAATCTTAAATCTTAAATGAAAAAAGCCCTCATCATAACATACTACTGGCCTCCAAGCGGAGGAGCAGGGGTTCAGAGGTGGCTGAAATTTGCAAAATACTTGCGTGATTTTGGCTGGGAACCTATAATTTATACTCCTGAAAACCCTGAAGCACCGGTCATAGATAATTCTTTAGGGAAAGACATTCCTGATAATTTAACTGTAATAAAAAGAAAAATTTGGGAGCCATATACTGCATATAAGAAATTTATCGGTCAAAAAAAAGAGCAGAAAATAAATGCAGGTTTTTTA
>CAZREZ010000381.1:0-3234 GCA_964599115.1 uncultured Bacteroidales bacterium | reverse complement strand
ATCAGGCATTAATAAATAATGAAAAAAACCAAAAAATAATAGAAAAACTGGTAAACCAAAAAATTATTAAAAAATATACTTCGGTTAGCACGTTTTTAATATCCGACTCATTACAACAGGAGAGAATAAAATCGTGGAACAAATACTGGAGTGAAGATAGAAAGCAAAAGTTGAAGCAGCAATTGATCACATCAGGAAACCAATACAAATTTAAGGAAAATGCATTTGATAAATTTTACAATCTCCTTAACAAACAATACCAACCCTTAGAGAAAAATATATCCGGCAAAATAAAAGAATTATTTTTTAACGATTATATAACTGAAACTGATGAATTGACCTCTGTTATTACATTATTAAAAGTTGATAAAAAAAATAAGCAACAAGTTTATGATGCTTTTACCGAAAAAAGCGATTTGATAATACTTGATAAAGGATATTTGTTTTCTAAGTTTATTGATATTCTGAGAAAAGACTTTAGCTTGCTGGTCAAGCTGTCGTTACTGATAGTATTGTTCATTCTGATATTTTCATTTGGCAGGATAGAATTAGGACTGATAACTTTTATCCCCATAACCCTGGGCTGGCTCTGGACATTAGGCATAATGGGAATATTCGCCATTAAATTCAATATTTTCAATATTATTATTTCTACTCTTATTTTCGGACTGGGTATTGATTACAGCATTTTCATTATGCGGGGATTACTTCAGGAATACAAGACAGGCATAAAAAATCTTAATTCATATAAAACCTCTATTCTGCTTTCGGCAATAACCACAATTACAGGAATAGGCGTACTGATATTTGCAAGTCATCCGGCATTAAGATCAATTGCTTTGGTATCGATAATCGGAATTTTATCAGTTGTTTTAATATCATATACTATTCAACCTTTATTATTCCGTTTCTTAATATTAAATAAAGGGCAAAAAAGATTCGTGCCAATAACCTTCGGTAATTTATTAATATCAATTTTAACATTTATTGTTTTTCTTTTAGGATGTTTAATTATGACGGTTTTATTGCCTGTATTTATTATCCTTCCATTAAAAAAGAAAAACAAAAAGCTAATGGTTAATTATTTATTAATGTTGTTTAACCGATTAGTTGTTTATATTAATGTTACTATCAGAAAAACTCTTATTAATTATAATTCAACAACATTTAAAAAACCAACCATTATAATTTCAAATCATCAATCACATTTGGATTTGGTTTTACTGTTAATGTTATATCCTAAAATTATCGTTCTGACCAATGACTGGGTCTGGGATAATAAATTTTATGGACTAATTGTAAGATATGTTGATTTTTACCCTGTTAATGAAGGATATGAAAAAAGTGTAGAACTTTTAAGAAAGAAAGTTATAAACGGTTATTCTATTTTGGTTTTCCCTGAAGGAGGCAGGTCTGAAACAGGTAAGATCAAACGTTTTCATAAGGGTGCATTTTACCTCGCTGATAAATTAAACTTAGAAATATTGCCTGTAATAATCCACGGTTCAGGTCATTGCCTTACAAGAGGCGAAGTTTTTTTACGCAGCGGACATATTACTGTTAAAATTTTTAACAGAATAAAGTTAAAAGATGGAAAATTTGGCGACACATATTTGTTACAGGCAAAGTCTATGGCAAAGTTCTATCGCGAAGAATATAAAAAACTTAAACAAAAGGAAGAAACACCTGATTATTTTAGAGACAGATTAATAAAACAATATATTTACAAAGGTCCTGTATTGGAATGGTATCTTAAAGTAAAATTAAAATTTGAAAAAAACTATACCTTATTTAATGAACTTATTCCTGTTAACGCAACTATTGTTGATATTGGTTGTGGATACGGGTTTTTGCCGTATATGTTGAATTTGGTTTCAAATCAAAGAAAAATAACCGGTGTTGATTATGACAATTACAAAATTGATGTTGCAACAAAAATTTCACAGGACATCCCAAATCTTAATTTTATTCATGCTGATATTAATGACAATAAATTACCCTTTAGCGATGTATTTATCTTAAACGATGTATTGCATTATATGCCTGAAGAAAACCAATTTGAAACTATTCGCAAATGTATTGCTAAGTTAAATGATAATGGAATAATAATAATCAGAGATGCAGATGCTAACATTAAAAAAGGAACCTTTGTTACAAAACTCACCGAATTATTTTCAACACGTTCGGGGTTTAATAAAATGGGTTATAAAAAACTTTTCTTTGTCGAAGGAAATAAAATTACTGATTTTGTTTCGAAATATAACATGGATGTACAAATTATTGATAATACTAAATTTACTTCAAATTTGATTTATATTATAAAAAAAGGGTCATAGGTTAAAACAGTTGAAGATAGTCATGGCTTACTCAACTGACGGGTTAACCCGTCAGTTAATCAACGGATTTGATCCAACACCAAAAAAGGAGTAAAATAATTTGTTAATAAAATTATATCAAATGCCAAAATATGACATTGTAATAATAGGAAGCGGACTTGGAGGATTGCTTTGCGGAAACATCTTAAGCAAAGAAGGTTATAATGTTTGTATTATTGAAAAAAATATGCAAATCGGGGGTTGTCTTCAAACTTTTATACGAGACAATGTAATCTTTAATACAGGACTGAATTATACCGAAGGATTAGAAGAAGGACAAATCCTTAACCGCTATTTTAAGTATTTTGGCATAATGGATAAGCTGAAGCTCAAAAGATTGGATATTGATGGATTTGATATTATTACCTTTGAAGGAAATGAATATAAACACGCACAGGGACACGAAAATTTTAAAAATACCCTGTTGCAAAATTTCCCAAATGAAAAAGATGCATTAAATAAATATATTGATAAATTAAAAACTATCAGCGATTATTTCCCATTATTCAATCTTGGTAAAATAAAGCCAAATATTATTGACAGTAAAATATTTAATGAAAGCACTTACGGGTTTATCAATTCAATTACATCAGATAAAAAACTACAAAATGTTTTAACAGGGACAAATTCTTTATATGCCGGAGTTAAGGATAAAACACCTTTGTATATTCATGCTCTTATAAATTACTCCTTTATAAACAGTGCATGGCGACTTATTGACGGTAGTTTTCAGCTTGCAAAATTATTAGCTGACACTATTACTGAAAATGGAGGAGTTGTTCTTAAAAAACATGAAGCAAATAAATTAATAATTGAGAATAACAAAATAAAATATATTGAATTATCGAATTCTGAGCGT
>CAZREZ010000380.1:0-3260 GCA_964599115.1 uncultured Bacteroidales bacterium | reverse complement strand
CATATAAAAACCGTAGATGCTGCACACTACGGAGTTTTTATATGCTTAGGTGTTACCAAACGTTTTTAGTCTATTACCTCAGGCTTTAAATCTTCAATGATTTTTACATTAACCCAATAAATCCTATATTTTCTCATAAAAAATAAATATTTTCCATCAGGGCTCAAAGAAGCACAAATATCATGATCATCTGTATTTATTTTATGGCCCATATCTACAGCATTTGTCCAGCTTCCATCTGATTTTTTATAGCTGATGTATAAATCTGTCTTTTTCGTATTTTTCCCGTTTCTTGAGAATATTAAATAGCTTTCGTCTGAAGCAATGCATGGTGCCAAATCTTTTCCGTCACTATTAATGGCTTCACTAAGTTTTTCCGGTTGTAGATATTTCTCACCGTCAAACCGTGCGACATAAATGTCTTGTTCTCCCCGAACACCTTCAATTTCTGATGTGAAATATAGGTTTCCGTTTTTTGCAAATGAGAATGTCCAATGGGTAGGGTGAGCAAGTATAACCTCATCAATAGTTTTCGGTTCTAACCACCCATTAGCATTTCTTTCTACAAACCATATTCTTTCTCTTTCCACATCCCCAGCTTTTGGAGGTTGAAATGAGAGAAAATATAATTTATTCCCATCGTATGAAAAAACTGCATCACCAACACCTATATCAAGTCCAAAATTCACTTTTTGCGGAAATGACCAGGTTCCATCGATCATTTTTGAATGCATGAGATTTGGTCCTCTACCCATCGGACTCCAAAATGCTTCTGTTAAATCCGATGAAAAGACAACAGTTGAATGATAACCAAGTTCATTATTAAATATTTCTGGTGCGAATAATTCTGGTTTATCTCCAAGTGGTTTCTGCCCAAAATATGATCCTTTCAAGGCAGTGAGATTAGAATTATCATTTTCTTGTGCTACTGCAGGTAATAATGAAAGTGAAAATATTTGAATAATAATAAAGCTTTTAATAGACTTCATACTTTTCTCTTTTATATGTTTGGTAACGAGTGAGTATAGTTACTATTACGTTTATTTTTTCTATATCTGTGTGCTAAGATAACAATATTTTCCAATATAATTCAACATCTGTTTCAAACTTTTAGTAACTTTTTGAAATCATCCCTTAATGGCAAAAAATTTAGTCTATTTATTTTATATCTTCTTTTATTTGTGAGATTAATAATGAAACTATCAAAAGTTCTGTCTTCTTGAAACACCAATCTTTCAATTTACTACGCTGGTTATTTATTGCTAATCCGTTCATATTTACCACTTTCTGCCCAATTTTTTATATTGCGTGCTAGGTTTTCGTGCGTTTTATTTTTTATGTCGTGAATCTTGCTTTATGTAAATATCATCAGATAGTTTTTTTATTGCTTTCATAGTTTTTTTCTCATTAATTATTTTCAATTGGTATCTGGCAATTTCTCGTAGTTGTTGGAACCGTTCTGTTTTTTCAATTTCTTTTTTATTCAGGTAGTTTTTTGCTACCGCAACATCTGATTTTAAAACTTTTCCTTTTGGCGAATTTTTCCATGTTGTTAATCCCATTTTTGGCAATTCTGCTTTTGCCCTTGATGAAATTATTTCAGCAGCCGTTTGTCCTGTAATTGCCCAATGTAATTTGTTTTGAACCGTTTTATAAAACACCTGGGTTATTTGGGCTTTTGGCTGATAGTCAATACTACATTCGGCGTAAATATCTGTTATTTTCTGATAAAATCGTCGCTCACTTGCGCGGATTTCCCGTATCCGTTCCAGCAATTCATCGAAGTAATCTTTCCCAAAAAGTTTTTTCCCTTGTTTTAAACGCTCGTCATCCAGCACAAAACCTTTAATAATAAATTCTTTTAAAGTTTTTGTAGCCCAAATTCTGAATTGTGTTGCCTGAAGCGAATTTACCCGGTAACCAACCGAAATGATTGCATCAAGATTATAAAATTCAAGCTTCCGGTTTACTTTCCGACCAGATTCATTTTGAACTGTTCGGATTTTCCGAACAGTTGCTTCTTTGTCCAGTTCCCCGCTTTTATAAATGTTTGCAAGGTGTTCGCTGATGGTTGATTTTACCACCCCAAACAATTCTCCCATTGCACGCTGGGTAAGCCAAACAGTTTCGTCTTGCAGGAATACTTCTATTTTAATGTCTCCTTGTGGTGTGGTGTATAATATGATTTCTGAATTGTTCATGTTTGTATTTTTATTTTCTCCATGAGAAAATCTTTGAATTTATAATCGTAAATAATTGTATTTCTTATTGATCTAATTTTTGAGGAAAAATCGATATTCTCATTATAAGGAGAGATTTGAATAAATTCAGAATGATATTTCGAATATATATTCTCCCAGAAGCCACAGTCAATAATATAAATTTTAAGATTCGGATTAAAAATCAAAGCCATCTTAATACTTTCATTAATATGTTCATCACTAAATGAATACCCAATAATATAAATGTTATCCGCATTTATACAATCTCTATCGAAAGATGCCTGCATTTGCTTATACGGACTTAAAACTGATTGTTGTGCTTTTTGGTAACCGGCAATAATATTGGTGCAAATAATTGATTTCCCTTTTTCTGTCTCAGATGATGGTGCTTCAGAATAATTATCTGCAATATGTGCCACTGGTAATAAATATGGTAAAAAAGTCTTATGATTACTCAGTTCTTTTAATTGCCAATTCACGCAACCATGCAAATTATAATTGCATACGCAATCCATATCATTAACTATTCTTAATAATTTTGGTTCGATACCATTCCAATCATTAACAATGGCTTTACTATCAAAACCCTCAAAAACATCAATTCCTCTATTTTCAAGTATTACTTTGTTAAGCCTGTCGTAATTCAAAGTATATAACCTAACAATTTCCTGATTATCAATAAAGGATTTTATCCAATTTGAGAAACTATCATTCAGTGTTTTATTATTTTGATTTTCAATCTTAGAGTGACTATTACTATTATAACTATATCTATCTACATTTCCTTCAATGCCTGACAGCAAATTAGTCAATAATCTTTCAAAGAAAAACTGATTTGGAGATTTATCAGGAGAGGCTCGACGATTACTTTCTAGTTCATTATTTGGGATATTAAGTGTATAACTCGAATTTGGATCGCCATTTACAGAATAATTCAAAAATGAACACAATAAATCATTCCCACTTAAGAAAGGAACCATCAATGAATTTTTATGTTTTGACCTTTTCTTTCCTGCATAATAAACAATCAGTTCCTCA
>CAZREZ010000379.1:0-3270 GCA_964599115.1 uncultured Bacteroidales bacterium | reverse complement strand
CCGCATTTTATGAGGGAATAATTAATGAGTATGAGGTTTGTCAAAGACTGAATATAAAGCCAGATAAACTTGAAAAATATATTCAATGAAAGTAATAATTGTAAAGACCCAAGATATTAGTACTCTGCTTTTCTTGAATGAACGCCAACTCTCTCTCACAAACAACCCTTTCCCCCAATAGTTGAACATTACATCCCGATATGGCATGTAATGTTCATTTATAAGTGTTTTTGTATTGTTTTTTATTTTGATCAAATAACACTAATTTCAATCTTCCTGATGCGGAGTAATAACTTCGATCAGCTCAGGTAAGTCCATTCCTAATTCTTTCAGATGTGAGATTTTGGGCACACCGTTATTAGTCCAGCCCCTGCGTAAATAAACGGCATCAAGTAGTTTTTCATATTGTTCTTCTCGGTGTTTACGTGTGATTGCTAATTTTTCCTTAGTTGTTTTTCCTTCAGGGCCAACACCGATTATTTCTTTCATCTGCTTATCATACCTTTCTGCCCGTGATTCATATTCTTCAACAGTTACAGGACCTGCTGCCCGGTATGGCTGTGCATCATATTTTCTGATTCCGTATCCTCTTCTTAGGTTGAAAATACGCTGGAAATTATAAACTCTTTCTGATTGCCGTATCATTTCTTCTTTGTCAAATGGCCTGCCTGTTACGGCTTTAAAAATGGTTACATAATTATCAACATGTTCGGGAACTTTAGCAGGTTCGTCTGTTTCAGCATTGTTTACAGGTTCAACATCATTCCATGGTAATTTACATAATCCTACCAAACCGAACCAAGTTCTGAACATAGGAAAATAGTGCAGAGCTTCGGCTTTATCTTCAAAAGTTGGGATTTGATTATTGACCATGTCCATGAATATCAGCCACGCTTCATCATGTTGAGGTCCTTTATTGGTCATGGCAAAACCACCCTGCTGAGCCAATGATTCTTTTGAAACATATTCGGAATATTCCAGTCCTTTGTTTTCCATTGCAATATCCTGAAGGAACTTTGAATCACCCCAACCCTTTTCAATAAATATTTCTTTCATTTTTCTGGTTCCTTTTCCTGCGATAACACCGAACCCTTCGCCTCTTGCAAGCTGATGCATTAATTCCATTGCAGAATCCGTATTTCCAAAATTGAGTTTTAATCCACCGGTTCTTTCTTCATTAAGGATACCGTTTTCATAACATTCCATTATGAATGCTAAAAGTGTTCCCCATGAAATCGTGCAAATACCGTATGTGTCGCAGTAAAAGTTAGCTTCAATAATATAATCGGGATTAAAGATTCCGCAGTTTGAACCCAATCCGCCGGCATTTTCATATTCAGGTCCGTCAACTAATACTTTTTGTCCTTTATAAGGTCCTGTTCTTAATTCATAATTATCAACACCTTTGGTACAAGACATGTTGCAGCCGATCCAGCAACCATCGGGTATTCCTTGTGTAAATCTTTCTTTCCATACATCACCGTGAATTTTATCGCCTTCAGGAGAACTCCCAAACTTATAGTTATTAGTTGGCAATAAATCATAATCATTCATAATGTTTACCAGATGAGCAGTTCCTTTTGTTCGCATTTCTGCTTGAGAATCGTCAAGGTCTCTCATTTCTTTGTTAAAGGTTTTACCTCTTTCCATGATAGCTTTAAGGTCAACTACATTATTGAGATTACCTTTAACTCCGGGAATTTTAGTAACTAATGCTCTTATCTTTTTATCTCTGAAGACAGTCCCAATTCCACCACGACCTGCTTGTTTCAAACGTACATGTTTTCTTTTAGGGTCGTAAAAGCTGAAATTCAACATACCGATTAATGAATGTTCGGCTGCTGCACCTGTAGAAACAACACCAATATTTTTTTTGTCTTTTTCATCATCGGCAAACATATCAGTAAGTTCTTCTGCAAGCAAATGGCTGTCAACGGGTTCTTTGGGTGCTTCTAAAATCTCAACTTTATGATTTACGCCGTCTATATAAATAATAACATCAGTACTTGCTTTGCCTTGTAATTCAATGGCATCAAAGCCGGCAAATTTTAAAAACGGACCGAAAAAGCCACCGACATTGCTGTCCATCACCGAATTGGTTTGCGGTGAAATTGAAACAACAAGCGACTTTCCTGTACCCGAGTATTGAGTTATACCACCAATCGGACCTGATGAGATTATAATCTCATTTTCCAGGTCATTCCACTTTGTATCAGGTTTTGTTGCTTCCCATAAAAGTTTTAATCCGTAACCTTTACCTCCGATAAATTTTTCTTTCATTAATGCAGGTACGGATTTTTCTTTGATTTCATTATCAGAAACATTGATGTACAAAATCTTGTCTGTATAACCTTTGTCAAGCGGTGTCCATTCATATTTCCACTCTTTTAAATGCTTATGATTTTTTTTCATTTCTTAAATATTTATATTATTATTGATTTATTACTGGCAAAAATATTAAATATTTTATACTTTTGAATAATGAAATTTAAACAAATAAAAAAAATATTACAAACAAAAAATATTGGTATTGCCGGATGTGGAGGTTTAGGCAGTAATTGTGCAGTTGCTTTGGCAAGAGTTGGCTTAGGCAAACTAATAATTGCCGATTTTGATGTAGTTGAAAAAAGCAATTTAAATCGGCAATATTATTTTTTTGATCAAATTGGGGGAAAAAAGGTTATTGCTTTAAAAGATAACATAAAAAAAATAAATCCCGAAGTTAATGTTCATGCCCTTGATATAAAACTTAATCCCGAGAATTTAATTAAGATTTTTAATAGCTGCGATATTATTATTGAAGCTTTTGACCTTGCAGAGATGAAGCAAATGATTATTGAAACCGTTTTATTGGAAATGCCAGGAAAACCAATTATTTCAGGATTGGGAGTTGCCGGCTGGGGAGATAATAATTTAATAAAAACAAGGCAGGTTGGAGATTTGTATATTTGCGGAGATGAGAAAACAGAAACGTCGGAAAAGATGCCTCCACTGGCACCAAAGGTTGGTATTGTTGCAAACATGCAAGCAAATTTAGCACTCGAAATAATTTTAAGCAGACGTAAAAAATGAAGATAATTTTAAATAACCGTGAAGAAATTATAAATGCTGAAAAAATTACTCTTTCGGATCTTATAAAAATTAAGAGTTTTACGTTCAGATTGTTAATAACCAAAGTCAATGGAAAACTTGTTAAAAGAGAAGAAAGAGACACAGCTTTTATTAAAGAGGGTGATAATGTAGCAGTACTTCACATGATAAGCGGGGGAT
>CAZREZ010000378.1:0-3282 GCA_964599115.1 uncultured Bacteroidales bacterium | reverse complement strand
AGACCCAATAGTACCTCCGGAAATTAATACAACTGATTATAACCAAACAGTTAATAATTTTACAGCTTATTATAATTCAAGTGATACGAACTTTATATACGAATTGCTTCATTATGTCCATAAAAATTATAGTCTCCAGGAGATAAAAGCTAATTGCAGGGTTGAAAGAATAAGTAGTTCCGACTTTATAAGAATTACGTTTCAGTCTGATGATCCTGGAATTTGCCAACAAACACTTAAAATCCTAACAGATGTTTTTATTATTAATTATAAGCTGCTAAAAATCAATCAAACAAGTGCTGTTGTAGAATATTTCCAGAAACAAGTTGATTCTGCTAATGCACGTTTACAAAGAGCAGAAGACAGACTTCTTAGATTCAATCAAAAAAATAACATTATTAATTACTACGAACAAAGTAAATATATTGCAGCTCAAAAAGAAGACCTTGACCTTTACTATCAGAATGAACAAATAAGATTAGCAGCAGCAGCAGCAGCATTAAAAGAACTTAGAACAAAACTTACTGCTAAGGACAGCATTTATCTGAAAAGTGATGAGATTACAAAGAATATGAAAAAACTATCTGAAATATCAGAAAAGATAGCTATAAATGAAATATCACAAGAATATGACCCTCATATGGGAGATAACCTCAATAGACTTAAAGGCCAGCAAAAAACCATCAAGAACGATATTAAACGTTATGTTGATCAACTTTACTTATACACTCATTCAAATGAAGGAATACCAATAAAAGATATTCTGGTAGAATGGCTGGAAAATTCCATAACTTACGAAGAAGCACGAGCAAGCCTTAAAGTATTAAGCCGTAGGAAATTGGATTTCTTGAAAGTTTATCAAATATTTGCTCCATTAGGTGCTATGTTAAAACGTATTGAACGCGAAATAAGTGTTGCAGAACAATCATTCCTCGAATTGCTTCACAGCCTTAACCAAGCCAAGATGAAACAACAAAATCTTGAAATGGCTACAAATGTTAAAATGGTTGATGAGCCCTTTTTCCCAATTCAGGCAAACCCTTCAAAAGCTAAATATCTTATTTTAATTGGTGCAGTTATAGGTTTTATAATAGTTGCATTTATAATTTTAATGTTAGAATATTTTGATTCTACAATTAAAAACCCTGCACATGCAGTAAAACTTATCAAGCTTAAACTTGCAGGAGTTTACCCCAGAATTATTCCCAATTCACAATCGGTTGATTATAATTATATTGGAAACAGGCTTATTGAAATATTGGCTCAAAACCTTAAACTATTTATTAATCATAGTTCTGTATACTCATTTGAAAAACCATATCTGATATTAATTTTTAGCACGAAAAACAATACAGGGAAAACGTTAATTGCTAATCAATTGATTAAGAAACTAAGATCATTTGGAGAAAAAGTTTTATACTTAAACTATTCACTTGAAAAAGAACAAACTGTAGATGAAGATTTTAATTACACAATAACTTACAATATTGATAACAGATTTGTAGAAATTAAAAATATTCAAGAGCTACTTATCAGTAAATACATAAGAAAAGACAACTATAAGTATGATTATATCTTTCTTGAAATACCTTCAATAATATTAAACTCGTATCCGCTTGAACTTATTAATTCAGTTGATGTTGCTTTGCTAGTTGTAAAAGCTAACGATCATTGGAAAAATGCTGATATAGCAGCCTTGAATACCTTTATTGAAGTTGCCAGAGAAAAACCCCTACTTGTATTAAATGATGTTGAATTATTTGCTCTTGAAGATATAATTGACGAAATTCCAATACAAAAACGTAAATCCCTCAGAAGAAAAATCAAAAAAATCGTAACTTATCCTTTCAAATTACGAATACGTTTTAGAGTAGATAAAAGATAAACTAAGTGAAAGCTAACATAACCAGGATTTTAAAAAACAAGAATTTCCTTTCCCTTTCAAGCAACATGGTTGTTGCTGTTTTTGGTTTTTTAAGCATTATAATATTAGCCCGAACACTTACCCCAAATTACCTTGGTGAATGGGTATTATATATTACAGCCGGAAATTTTTTTGAAATGCTTCGGTTTGGAATAACAAGGACTGCAATTATCCGCTTCCTTTCAGGTTCTAAAGGCGAAGAAAGAGAAAAACTGATAGGCTCTAACTGGATGATCGGTCTTATTTCCACATTAATTATTTCAGTATTTTTATGGACAATCAATATTGTTTTTCCACAGTCAATAAATGATTCCGGATTTTCATTGTTTTTTATATGGTATCCAATCCTGGCTTTTATAAACCTGCCTTTTAACAATGCTGTCTCAATTTTACAGGCAGAACAACGCTTTGATAAAATTTTATTGATAAGAGTTATTAATGTTGGTGGTTTTGTTTTATTTCTGGTTATTAATATTTTTATATTAAAATGGAGTATTCTTGAGATTCTTTATGCACACTTAATTGTAAATTTATTAACATCAATAATTTGCCTGATGTATAAATGGGATGGTATTAAGCATTTTTTCAAAGCAAATAAAAAAACGAATAAAATTATTCTGAATTTTGGTAAATATACTACAGGAACACTTATAGGAAGCAATCTTTTAAAAAGTTCAGATACTTTTCTATTAGGTTTAAGTCCATTTTTGGGAACAGCAGGAGTTGCCTTTTACAGTATACCCTTAAAATTGACCGAGATACTTGAAATTCCCTTACGAAGTTATGTTGCAACAGCTTTTCCACGTATGTCAAAAGCAAGTATTGAAAATAATATGAAATTGGTAAAAAGAATATTTTATTCATATTCAGGTGGTTTAACATTTCTTTTGCTGCCTATCATTATCATCGGATTTATTTTTGCAGAAGAATTTGTTTTAATTTTGGGAGGACCGGAATATATTGATACTGCAAATATTTTCAGGATATTTTGTATTTACGGCCTATTTTTACCTATTGATAAATTCACAGGAGTTACATTAGATAGTATTAACAAACCAAAACGAAATTTTTATAAGGTTATATATATGGCATCAGCCAATATTATAGGTGATATTGTTGCAATTTTTATGATGTCAAAATTTTTATTTGTATTTGCTGTAGTTTCCCTTCTTTTTTATTCAAATCTTGGATTAAATATTATTCCGTATACCGGATATCAGTTCTCATTTATTACTACGCTTGAACTTGTTGCACTTGTTACAATTTTGTTTACAATAATTGGTATTATTGTTGGATTACATTATTTAAACGAAGAAATCAAACTAAATTATAAATTTGTATTTACAGAAGGTTGGAGT
>CAZREZ010000377.1:0-3282 GCA_964599115.1 uncultured Bacteroidales bacterium | reverse complement strand
TTTTTATTTTGAAAAAATATTATTTAATAATATTATTTTTTTTAATTATTCTGATTTCTTATTCTCAGGAATATACTTCTTTTGTCGGAGTAAGAACAGGACCTTCATTTCCTTATGATAACTTTGGAAGAGGAAAGTCAATTGAAACTCATGGCTTTGCCAAAACAGGTTTTAATGTCACAACCGAGGGAGCTTATTTTTTTTTAAAAAATGTAGGTGTTGGTGGATTAATAGGATTTAATGTTCACAAAATAAATAAAAATAGTCTTGAAGCTCAGTATTTGCGTGATAACTATAATTATTCGTCAGTTATAATTGATGTACAACCATACTACTCAGTAACATACATGCCGGGGTTTTACTTTGATATACCAATTCAAAACACTATACTTTGTTTTACTTTTAAAATAATGGCAGGTTTTTTCTGGGTTCGTAATCCTGAATATCATTTCACCAGTGTTAGTTATAAAAATAAAAAATATCATTTATTTCAGCAGGCCCAATCATCTACAAATTTTGTTTTTTTGTATGGAGCAGGGATGAAAATAAACCTTTCGGATAAAATTGGAATATATTTCAATGCAGAATACACAGGATCAAGATTCGGGTTTTCTTATACTACAATAAATAATAATCAGGGAACCTATAAAAGAATTTCATTTATTAATACTACAGCCGGTGTTTGTCTTTTTCTTTAATAATTTTCAGGTAGCTGAAGGATTTAACACTAAATTCAATCTCCAGGCAATTATTTTCAGGACGGATTTTTTGGTAGTGTAAAAATAAATGTACTTCCATTACCTTGTTTGTTTTCAATCCATATTTTACCGTTATTTTTTTCAACGAATCCCCTGCAGAGAATTAATCCCAGCCCGCTTCCATGTTCATTATTTGTTCCTTCTGTAGCAAATTTTTCTGTTATATTGAAAAGTTTGCTTAAATTTCTCTTGTCAATTCCTACTCCGGTATCTGTGACACTTACTTCAATATATTTTCCAATATCTTTAGACGAAATTTTTACTTTTCCTCCATTTGGTGTAAATTTTATTGCATTTGTTAATAAATTCCTGACTACTGTATCTATCATATTAGAATCAGCATATACTTTAGTGAATTTCAGTATATCGGATGTTATGCTGATTTTTTTATTATTTGCCTGTGTTTTTAATAATGAAATAGCATTTTCAACTAATAAATCAAGGTTAATATTATCGGGATTCCAATTAATTTCACCTGATTGAATTCTTGCCCAGTTTAAAAGATTATCAGAAAGCTTGAACAGGCTTTCTGAAGATTTATTAATATTTTTAATAATTTCTTTTTTTTCAATATCAGTAAAATTATCATATTCATCGTATAAAACCTCTGAAAAACCCATTAAAGCACTAAACGGATTTTTTAAATCATGGCTGATAATTGAGAAGAATTTGTCTTTTGTATTGTTTAAATCTCTTAACTTAATTTCAATTTTTTTTCTTTCATTAATTTCGTTTGAAAAATTTATGTTTGCTTCTTTAAGATGTTTTGTTTTTTCATCAACAAGCATTTTAAGTTTCTTCTGTTGTTTGCTGATATTTTTTATCCTTAACAAATATATAAGAATTATAAGTGCAATAATAATAGTTATAACTGAAGTGATAAACCACTTAGTTTTCCAGAATGGAGCTATTATCTTAATTTTTAATGATATGCCTTCTTCATTCCAGATGCCATCATTGTTTGAAGCTTTTATGTGCAATATATAATCACCGGCTTTAAGGCCTGTAAAATCAATATTATTTTTAGTGCCAAGATGTATCCAGTCTTTGTCAAAGCCTTCCAAACCTTCAAGTTTATATGCATACAGGTTTTTATCTGTTTTGTAATAATTTAATGCGGCAAATTCAAATGAAAAAATAGCATCTTTGTAATCCAGAACAATTTCTATTGCTTCTGAAATGTCAGGCCTAAGTTGTACTTTCTTGTTATATTTTTTAAATGATGTAAATACAACAGGAGGGAGGTGAGGATTATCAATGATCTCGTTAGGATAAAAAGAGTTAAATCCATTTATACCACCAAAGTATATTTCTCCGTCTTTGCTTTTAAAATATGCACCTGTATTAAACTCATTTCCTTGTAATCCGTAATCAGCATCATAGTTTGTAAATATATTTTCTTTAGGATTAAATTTAGAAATACCCTGATTTGTGCTTATCCATATATTTCCATTACTATCCTCCAGAGTAGCATAAACTACGTCGTTTGGAAGCCCGTGGGCAGTTGAATAATGTTTATATATTTTTTTGTTCCTGTCAAATTTATTTAATCCTTCGGTGGTAGATACCCAGATATTTCCAAAACGATCTTCATAAATTGAATTAACTGAATTGCTGCTTAAGCTATTGGTATCATCGGGGTTATGAATGAAACGTGTAAATTCATCGTTTTTTCCGTCAAAATATGATATCCCTCCTAAATGAGTTCCAATCCAAATTATACCATTTTTGTCTTTTAAAATTGCTTTAACATAACCTTGGTTTATAGTTTTAGGATTATCAGGATCATGTTTAAAAATTGTAAAAGTTTCGTTATTTTTATTAAATTTGTTTAATCCTGCATCTGTACCTATCCATATAATTCCATTTTTATCAGGAACCATTTTATATACATTACTTCCAAATAATCCGTCAGGAGAATACTTATTAAACCATTTATATGATTTAGTAAACTTCTCTTTTGATTTTGAAAATTTAAAAAGTCCTACACCTTCAGTGCCAATCCATATTATATCAGGATATTCTGTATCCTGGCAAAGAGAATATATGCCACCGTCTAAATAAGAATCTACTCTATTTGTTTTTTTATCAAAACGGTTTAAACCCCCATATCCCGAAACCCAAAGAATATCATCATCATCAATAAAGATTGCCCTGACACTTGGAAAACTTAATGTGTTTTTAATATCTTGAATATGAACAAAATTCCTGAATTTTTTTGATGCAGGAGATAAATAATTAATTCCTTTACCGTTGGTTCCGATCCAGATAGTATTACTGCTATCAGCATAAAGTGATAATATTCCATTATAACCAATACTATTCGGATCATTTGGTAAATGATAATAATATGTATAAGTTTGATTTAATATATTATATTTAAAGATACCTGCACCATTGGTTCCGCACCAGATGTTTCCATTTTTGTCTGCTGCAATTGATAAAATGAAATTATATGAAACATCTGACGGTATATTCGGAAAATTACCAAAGCTGGTAATTTCATTATTAGAAATGTCGAGTT
>CAZREZ010000376.1:0-3288 GCA_964599115.1 uncultured Bacteroidales bacterium | reverse complement strand
AATTAATCAATGAATTACTTAAAAAATAGCAACCAGTTTTCTTCAATTAGACCAATTTTGATTTGAAGCATTTGCATTTATAGCAACGATAGAAATCCCCAGAGTGTCATCTGTAAGGCCAATGCTTACATTATTTGTACTTACTATGTTATTATTAACTTCATCGTTTTTGGAACATGCCAAAAACATAAAAATTGTAATTATAAAACTTAAAAATAAAATTTTTTGATTTTTCATTTGATTCATTTTAGTTCAATTTCTGTTATTCTTTTATACTAATACTGAACAAAAATACAAGAAAATTAAAAATTGAAAGTTAATAAAATAATTTATTTTAAACTCAAATTAATATGATATTGATTTTACTTTTATAATAATTCAGATTATTTCAGAAAATTAATTGCATACTCCAATTGTTTATCTATCCCTTGATTTATATCTTCTTCCGTTTGGGGTATACGAATATCAGGGGCCACGCCTATCCATTCCCAGGGTTTGCCGTCGTATCGGCGAAGATCAGTTGTGCCAACGAAAATCATTTTTCCGCTTGGCAGCCTGTATTCTGCCCGTGCATATGAGGTCGAACCGGAGGACCCACCTCCTGTAGTATCACCGACTACTGTAACAGTTGATATCTGCTTCATAATTTCAGGAAAAAAATCACCCGAGCTGTAACTTACTCCGTTAATTAACACAACCACAGGATTTAAATATTGAAAAGAACCTCGAGGCTGAAATGGAGGCAGGTCAATTAATTCGCCAAGCACATAAAATTCAGGTTTCTCAAGCGGGGATGAAATAAACCGGCTTACAACAGCTTCAATATTCTGATACGATCCCCCGTTATTATGTCGTATATCTAATATAAGTGCTTTAGTATTTTTGACATAATCAAGCGCTTCTGAGAAATAGTTTATAAGATAATCTTCATCAAAAGTTGCCATAAAAATATATCCGATATTACCTGAAATTATTCCATATTCAATTCTTCCCTCGCCGGTAATTATCAGTTCTTGGTCAAAATAATTTCTCGCTATTATGGGATCAAACGCATATTTATCTTTTATCCATCTTGGCATTAAATAAGTAGGCATATATTCTCCACCTTCTGTTTTAACATGAACATGCATGTCTTTTAGCTCTGTCAGCATTTCAATAAGAACAGTATAGATTTCGTCTCCATACGCTTGTTCTGCACGAGGATGGTATTTTAAATACATACTGTTCCAGTTTATTTGCTTTAGTTCAAGATATGGATAAACTGTATTTACCCTTTCCCAGGCAGCTTCAAAATCCTTAATATTTTGATTCGATTCATTCGGTTGTATAATTATTTTTTCACAACTGATTAATATAAAAGTGAAAAATATCAGTGTTATAAAAGTATGTACTCTGTATCTCATTATTTAGAATTTATATGTTAAAGAAAAAATCAAATTATCACTACACGAAATGAAAGGGTCCCATTTGTTGATCCTGGTAAGTTCAAGCCTGTAACCTGCTTTTACCGAAAGTTTTTTAAACACATAATAACGAATGGAAAGATCAAAATCAATATTCGTCGCAGAAACCACAGTCATAAGTTGAGGAGATGATTCATCATATCTGTTTCCATCAAATTCTTTAGAAACAACAGAAAGTAAATTTAACCGTACAAAACTTTCTATATTAAGCTTGGTGTTAAGCTTGTAAATGAATTCGGAATTAATTCCAAGAGAAACCATATATCCTGAAGCATCTGCATTAAGATTGCTTCCGTGATGTACAAAATCGTATTCCAGATTATATATGAAAATTTCCATTGAAGGTCCAAGAAAAACAAAGACATCTTTTGAAAATAATAAAAATTTACCAATAGGATAAATAAAATCCTGATTAAACACGAATTGTTTAACTTCTGCTGATATTTTATTATTGCTAATTTTTGTTGATCTGCGATACTCAAGTTTTAATCGGTAACCATGTTTGTTATGAAACCGTGACCATCCGACACTAAAATTCGGAAGTGTTCCCGAATATTTTTCGTTAGAAATATATTCATCTCGTACAGAATATTTACCCAAGCCATATTCAATTGAAATACCTGCTGGAAACACCTGTTTGTTTTTCAGAGAGTCTTGTCCAATTAAATTGGAAACTATCAAAAAAAACGCTAATAAAAGAAGTTGAGATTTTGTTTTCATTATTTAGATATTTATTGCCTGCAACACGTAACCATCCCTTATGATTTCTTATGTTCATCAGACCTTCCACTATCATACAAACCTTTAACTCCAACTGCTTTACCATCCTTTGTTATAATTTGCAGATGGAAATAATCGATTTCTTCAAACATAAATGTATCTTCATTGACCGGGATCATTTTCATTTTCGGACGGCCTTCGCGCTGGTAATATAAAGCGCCGTTTTCAAATGTAATTTTTCTGGGGTCATACACTCCCACATATTTCTTTAAGGTTTGTTTATCAAAAGTAACCGGTTCAAGTTTTGCTTTTAGCCCGACAATTGCCCAGTCAATGCCATATTTAATTTTTTTATCCTGCTTCCTATAGCGAAGGAGTCTAAATCCTTGATAAACGACATATTTGAAATATTATGTAAGTACTTACATAATTAAACTAAAATTATGCCAAATCAGTAATTGCCTGAATTTAAAACAGTATTGATTTTGATATTTAAACAAAAAGAATTATTATGAACATCTACGAACACATATTGTTCGTTTTTGAACATCAGATTTAATTATTCCAACTATTCCATCATTCCATCCCAACTTATTAGTATTCTTTTATTTACCTGATCATATTTGCTTTATATGTATTTCTTCAGTATCTCCTGCATTTCCGCTTCTTGTTCTTCAATGCTTGATAATAGCTTGAACTGATTCCGGCATCTTTCAAAATTTTGATTAGGATGATGAATTTTAAAATATTTATCACCATTAAGAAAATCTGTCAGAAAGCGGATGCCAATAATATAGGTCATTAATTTTGCACCCAAAATCAAATTTTCTTTTTCTGTTTTTGTCAAAACATCTTTTAATTCAGATAAATATCCCTTAGAAAGTGCTTTAAAAATTTCAAGCCGGACTTTTACTTTGTTAAGGTCTGTTTCATCTTCAGAAACAGGGCTTGTAAAAGTTCGCACCATATCCCCGAAGTCATATAAAATACTTCCGGGCATTACAGTGTCAAGGTCAATAACACAAAGGGTTTTAGATGAATCTTTATCAAATAAAACATTGTTAAGCTTAGTATCATTATGAGTAACTCTTTCACGTATTTTTTT
>CAZREZ010000375.1:0-3308 GCA_964599115.1 uncultured Bacteroidales bacterium | reverse complement strand
TTCATTTGAGCATTTGAAACAAGGGCGATTGATATAAGAAGAGTTGTAATCAGGTTTTTCATAATATTATAAATTTTGATTAATTGTATATAAAGGCAAAAATACCAAAATTCTATTAGGCTTAAATCAAACATTTAATATATTTCGCAAATCGGCAACTAAAATATTTCGCACTCATTACAACCTTAAATCCGCAAGTAAAATCATAACTACCATGAATGCACGAATTTAGCATGAATTATTTTCGCAAATTCAGGTGAATTATTATTCGTTTTCCAGCTGGCGCTTGGTTGTAACGAGTGCCTTGTAATATGTCGTTTATAAGGATTGATAATTAGTATAAATGTTATCTTTGTTCAAAATAAAATTTTATAAATATGAAATTAAATCAAATTTTCTTTTTTGTCATAATTGGAATTTTAATACATATAAATTATCAATTATGTGCTCAGATAAGTCAGGGTGGCACTCCTCCGAGTTTTAACCAAGAATTATTATCAGAGGATTTTCAGGAAATAAACCTTGCCAAACCTGATATGAAAAGTATTTTAGAGGAAGATAAACTTAATGAAGATAAATTTGAACCTTACCGGATTGCTGTAACTATAGATGTAGATATAAATATTAATAATTCAGGAACATGGACAAAGTTAGCGGAAGGCGGCAGGATTTGGCGGATAAAAATCAAATGTAAAGATGCTCTTGCACTTGGAGTTTATTATGAGAAATTTTATTTACCAAAAGGTTCAAAACTGTTTTTATACAATGAAGACAAAACACAGGTAATTGGTGCTTTTACTTCATTTAACAATCATGAGACCGGAATTTTTGCAACCGAATTAATAAAAGGAGATGTAGTAATTTTAGAATATTTTGAGGCAAAAAAAAATAAAGAAAAACCAATTATAAATATTTCTGAAATTGCTTATGCTTACCGTTCTGTTAATCCGCTGTTTGTTGACAAAGGCAAAGATTTTGGTGATGCGGGCCCTTGTGAAGTAAATGTTAATTGCCCTGAAGGTGATAACTGGCAAGACCAAAAACAAGGAGTATGTAGAATATTGTTAAAAGACGGAGCAAGCTTAAGCTGGTGTACGGGTTCATTGGTAAATAATGTCAGGCGGGATTTTTTGCCTTATTTTTTAACGGCAAATCATTGTGGTCCTTATGCCAGTACTTCTGATTTTAACCAGTGGATATTTTATTTTAATTACGAATCCGCCGACTGTCCTGATCCATCTGAAGAACCTCCAATTTATTCAATGGTTGGTGCTACACTTATAGCAAAAGCTGTATATAACATAAGTCTTGGCTCTGATTTTAAGCTTTTGCGTTTAAATAATGATGTTCCTGAAAATTACAATCCGTATTTTAATGGTTGGAACAGGGTAAATGCTGCAAGCAGCAGCGGAACAGGAGTACATCATCCGGCAGGTGATATAAAAAAAATCTCAACTTATAACGAACCATTGGTTTCAACTGCTTATGATGGAACTACTGTTGTGCCTGATGCAATGTTCTGGAAAGTTGTTTGGGCAGCTACAGAAAACGGGCATGGTGTTACCGAAGGCGGTTCATCCGGCTCTCCTATATTTGATTCTGAAGGAAGAATTGTCGGAACACTTACCGGTGGAAAAGCTTCTTGTACTAATTTATATGGCCCTGATTATTACGGTAAATTTTCTTATCATTGGCTATCAAACGGCTCGGCAGATTCCATAAGATTACAGCCATGGCTTGATCCGGATAATTTAGGTATTTTATATCTGGATGGAACTGCTTTGGATTCAAGCGTTTTAGTTGCAATTTTCAAAGCTGATACAACGGTTATTCCTGTTGGTGGTTCAATTATTTTTACTGATGTTTCAATTGGAACTCCAAATGAATGGTTATGGAATTTTGAAGGAGGAACACCATCATCTTCCTACGAACAGAATCCTTCAAATATTAAATATGATGCCTTTGGTAACTATGATGTTTCATTAATTATAAAAAATGAAACAGGTTCCGATACTATTGTTCAGGAAGATTATATTACTGTTAAACCGATTATCTCACCAAATCCCACTAAAAATTTTATTGAAATATTTTTAGGAAATACATCAAATGAAAAAATAGATATTTCAGTATTTAATAACGTGGGAGCAATGGTTGTAGATTATAAAATTGAAACAACTTCAACAGCAATAAAATTATATCTTGTTGAAAATTCAAGTGGAATGTATTTTATTAATATAAGAAGTGAAAATTACAACAGTACACATAAGATTTCTTTAATCAAATAATAAAACATCCGGCTAATTTAGCCGTATGTTTTTATTTTTAAAAATTATTTTATTTAAATATTTACTTCTTCTTTAAATATATATTTTAAAATTTAACTGCTATGCCAGTATTAAAAACGGTCCATCCCCAGCCTAATTCAAGAAAAACTCCTATATTATTTAGGAAATAATAACGACCTGCTGCATAAACCGATATTCTTACACCACTTTCTGATACAAAAGAATATGGATCGTATGATGCACCGGGACCCTTATAATAATGATCATAAGATGAAACAATATTATAAGCTAACACCATTCCGCCATAAATATCAAATTTATTAGTTGATAAAAAATGATAATTTCCTCTTAAACCGATTAAGAAATATGAATAAGTATTTCCGTAAGGATAATACTCATGAATTAAATAATATATGCCTTTCCATTGTGTAATACAATAACCCATAAATCCTCCAACACCGATTTGGTCTGTAACACCATACTCATAAGAAGCTGAAATAGGTGGAACTGTTTGGCTATAGCCTGATCCTGCATATAATGTATTAGTAAAGCCAATTCCAATGTTAATAGCGTTTGTACCTTTTTTAAATGTTTGAGCATCAGCAATAGTTATTCCGGCAATAATAACTGCAATTGTAAAAATGAATTTTTTCATAATCGGTAATTTTTATAGTTTGAATATTGCTCCCATTTTTCAACAACGGCTTTCATGTCTTCAGGAAGTTCCGAGTCAAAGTTGAGATATTTTCCTGAGATTGGATGTTTAAAACCAAGTGATTTGGCATGCAGGGCTTGTCGTGGTAATATTTTAAAACAATTTTGGACAAATTGCTTGTATTTCGTAAAAGTAGTTCCTTTTAATATCTGGTCTCCACCATAAGTTTCATCATTGAACAGAGGATGTTTGATGTATTTAAAGTGAGCCCTTATCTGGTGAGTACGACCGGTTTCTAATTTACATTCTACTAAAGTAACATAACCGAATCGCTTTAAAACTCTGTAATGTGTGATTGCCTCCTTACC
>CAZREZ010000374.1:0-3334 GCA_964599115.1 uncultured Bacteroidales bacterium | reverse complement strand
ACTCCTTGAAGAACGATTAAAAAAACGTTCAACAGAATCTGAAGAAAATCAAAAAAAACGATTGGGCAAAGCAAAACTCGAGTTAAACTATGCTAAGAAATTTGATAAAATTATTGTTAATGATAATTTGGAAACTGCAATTAATGAATCAAAAAACATTATAAAGGAATTTTTAAACAAATAAAATATGAAAACAATAGGATTAATTGGAGGAATGAGCTGGGAATCTTCTGTTGAGTATTACAAAATAATAAATCAAGAAGTTAAAAAAAAGTTGGGTGGGGTACATTCCTGCGAAAGCTTTATGTACTCATTTGATTTTGCCGAAATTGAAGAATTACAACATGCAGGGAAATGGGACGAACTAACAAAATTAATGATAGGTGCAGCCAAAAAATTAGAAACAGCCGGCGCAGAATTAATTTTAATTTGCACAAACACAATGCATAAAATGGCTGAAGATATTGAAGCAAATATAAGCATACCTTTAGTACATATAGCCGATGCAGTTTCCGAAGAAATTAAGAAATCAGGTTTAAAAAAAGTTGGTCTGTTAGGAACAAAATTTACTATGGAACAGGATTTTTACAGAAGCAGGATTGAAAAAAAATTTAATATAAAAGTTATAATACCAAACGATTATGAAAGACAGATAGTTCATGATATTATTTATAATGAATTGGTTGTAGGTAGAATCATTGAGTCTTCAAAAGAGGAATTAAAAAAAATAATTAAAAACCTTGAGTTAAATGGTGCCGAAGGAATAATTTTAGGTTGCACTGAAATACCATTGCTGATCAAACAGGAAAATTGCGATATTCCAATATTTGACACAACAACCATACATGCTAAAGCGGCTGTTGTGATGGCATTGAAATAACATTGCTTTGCAAATAAAAACAAATAACTATACATTATGAAAAAAACAATTCTAATTTTATTAACAATTTTAGTAAGCTTTTCAGCAAATTCTCAAAACATAAATAAAAAGAAAAAAACACAAAACGACGCATTCATTGAAATGATGGATATTGTGGGAATAACAGAAGATAATCTTGGATTTGAACCCAAAGGATACTGGACAAGATATCCCGACCCGAATGATATTCCATACAAAGTTTTAGCTTTTAACGACCTTTTTGCCGAACCGCAATATATTTATGATTTTGTTAAGATAATGGCAAATTCTGCTGATATTTTTTTAAGTGAAAAATACTTAAAATCAAATGGTGACGGACTTCTTAAAGTAGGGTATTATTGTGGCATACGAAATGCAACTGCTCAGTTCCGACCTTATACCGCATCATTATGGGCAGAACTTAATGAAGATGAACCTCTGCTTAATGCAATAAAAGAAATTTACACTAAAACCAACACGGTTTACCGCTACAATGCAATGGGTGTGGCATCCGACTTTCCATTGATTGAAAAAGATCTGCGAACTGCCATTGTACCTGTTCATCCTGATGTTCAGAAATATGTTGCACGAACAGTGTTAAATTTACTTGACGCATATCACTTTTGTGAGATTGCAATGCGTAATGTGGATTGGGAAGATGCAAAAGACTGCTGGCGAATCCGTCGTCTCGGCGAAACACAATTTGACGGGCTGGAATATTATCCTCAATTAGAAGATGCTGCACAAAATATTGATATGAATTCAATTTATTATGCAGGAATGAAGCTATTACAAACTTCCGAAAGATTAGCAGATTCATTACTTTATCTGAAAAAATCAAATAAAAATATAAACTGGAAAAACCAGAACCTGAATGTAATTACACCTATCGGCAGAATAGTTATTTCAGGAACCGAAGAAAATAAACATCAATACTCCGATGCTTTATTAGTTATTGATATTGGCGGTGATGACACATACTTTGGTGCAGTTGGTTCAACTCCATCTTTGGATATTCCTGTTTCTCTTACAGTTGATTTGCAAGGTGATGATAAATATATTAATGAAGATGAATTTTTACCCTCGCAGGGTGCTGCTATTTTTGGTGCAGCTATGCTTCTTGATGTTTCAGGAACAGATGAATATAAATCAAAACGACTTTCACAGGGAGCTGCTATGCTGGGAATCGGCATACTTGCCGATATGGAAGGCGATGATACTTATGATATGTGGACTTCCGGACAGGGTGGTGCTTATTTCGGTGTCGGGCTCGCAATAGATAATAAAGGTGATGATAAATATACAATCTGGGGAGACGGTCAGGGATATGGTGGTGTGGGTGGAATCGGTACACTAATTAACCGGACAGGTAATGACCATTACTGGGCAGAACCTTTTTCAAAAAATGTATTTCGCCCTGATTATCATTCCAAAGACGGCAAATTAAATTATTCGTATGCTCAGGGTTGCGGTGTGGGACGACGCGGTGATATTACAGACGGACATTCATGGGCAGGCGGAATGGGAACAATTATTGACATTGACGGTGATGATATTTATGAATCGGCAAATTGGTCGCTTGGATGCGGATACTGGTACGGAATAGGATTTGCTTACGATAGAAACGGTAATGATAAATATTTGAGTGCAAGCTGGACACAATCTGCAGGAGCTCATTTCTGTATCGGAGTGTTGATTGATGAAGCCGGAAATGACGAACATATTTGCTGGGAAGAACAATCAAACGGTTTGGCTTTCGGGCATGATTATACAATTGCTCTTTTTCTTAATCGTGGTGGCGATGACTTATATAAACTTAAAAACGACGGTTTGGGCTATGCTATTAATAATTCCCAGGTTTTTTTCATTGACACAGACGGTGATGATAAATATATAACTGCAACAGGTGAAAGTTCCAATCTCGGAAGAAAAGAGCAGAACATTTCAAAAAGTCATAATTACGGTGATATGAATATTGTTCATAATTCTCCGAATAGTGTTTCTATTCATTACCTTCAATCCGACCAGATTTGCTTTTTTGCTGATATTAACGGAAACGATTCTTATATTAAAATGGATTTTGAAACAGGAGAGGAAATTGAAGATATTCGTATGAAAAACAGTACGGAACTACTTTCCCCACCAGCAGAAGAAATAAAAAACCTTAAGAATAAACGGTATTTCGGTTTGGGAAAGGATTTTACAAATTGGGATGGAATGGAAATTGAATATTTTAGGAATAAGAAAGATGATTGAAATATCTGTAGTAAAAAAATAATTAGTAGTTATTAATACATTATCCACAAGGCAATAACAAAGAAAAACTAAAACAAAATTACAGCCAAACAAACAAACAAAAGTATTACAAATACCAGCCCAAATTCTAACGTATGTTTGCAACACATTTTTTTGTTTTTTCACTTTAAATTCATAGAT
>CAZREZ010000373.1:0-3350 GCA_964599115.1 uncultured Bacteroidales bacterium | reverse complement strand
CCGGCTTACTTAATATAGCTTGAATTATTTCCAAGCGCTTTTTGTTTCCCTCAGAAAGCTTTTTAAATTGTATATTCTTTAATTCTTCTATTTCAAAATATCTTAATGAATTCAGTAGTTCTATCTCTGATACTAATCTTAACTTAGAAAAGATTCTAAGATTCTCAATAACAGATTTATTTTGATAAAATATTGCTTGCTGAAAAGCGAATCGGATATCCGTAGTTTTAAAATTAATTTGACCATGGGAATAAGGTAATAATTTAGTAATTGCATATAAAAGGCTAGATTTTCCAGATCCATTCTCACCTATAATTCCAATGATAGAATTCTTCTTAATTGCAATATTAATTGGCCCAAGAATAAAATGCTTATCAATTTTAATTATTAAATCATGTATCTCTAAGATTGTCATTAATTATTAAATTTTTATTACAACAACTTCAAATAATGAAATTTGGGTCAATTACCTTGACCCAAATCCCATATTCTATTCAAAAATAGTGAAACTTTCATATTATCGAAAGCAAATATAAAATATTTTAAACTCATAATCAAAATGTTTGTAAAAAATAGTTGTTTATAAATTTATTTTTCTGAATAGTGACAAAATATTTATATTTTCGCAAGATAAATATCATATTTAATGAAAAAGTTCATATCGTTTATTAAAAAGTATCATTCGGATATTTACAAAGGATTACTGTTCTTAATGAGTATTGTTTTACTTGTTTTGATATTTCCAAGAGAAGGAAAATTCAAATACGAATTTCAAAAAGGAAAACCATGGAAACATAAAGATTTGATAGCTTCCTTTGATTTTGCCATAATAAAACCAGTGAATGAAATTGAGCTGGAACGCCTGCTGGTCTTAGAAGAGTTAAAGCCATTTTTTAAAATTGACAATAGCCTTAATGAAGAAAAAACTGAAGAATTATCCGGTGAATTTGAGAGAGAATGGGAACGAAAATATTCAGGAAAAGATAAACGGAAAAATTTAAAAAATAACAGTAAAGATGCAGCCCTTAAGGTTTTTAATAAATTAATCAATACAGGGATAATTGAAGTAACGCCTGAGATTGAAAACAAACCGGACGATTTTATAATTATTATTTTGAAAGATAATATTGCTGAAGAGAAGAATCTCAGCCAGATATTCAGCCTCAAAACTGCCAATGAGTTTATTTTAGAGCAATTGAAAGATTATAAAAACGTTGACCGCGCTCTTCTGATTTCTATACTCGAAAAATTATTAATTCCGAATATTTTTTATGATGCAGAGACTACTGAAAAGGAAAAGCAAATTTTACTAAATAATATTTCTTTAACACATGGAATGGTTCAAACTGGTGAAAGAATAATTTCAAAAGGCGAGTTAGTAACGGGTAATAAATATCAAGTGCTTGAATCAATGAAAATGGAATATGAACAACAGTTAGGCTCGACTTCAACCTATTATTCAATTTTAATAGGGCAGATCATTCTTATTTCTATCTCAGTTATTGTTTTACTATTCTTTTTGTTGTATTTCAGAAAAGATATTTATACGGATAATAAAAAACTAATATTGATTCTGCTGGTAATTATTTTAATGGTATTTATTACAAGTTTGGTAATAAAGTTTAATGTAGGTTATCTTTATCTTGTTCCTATTTGCCTGGTTCCGATTATTATCAGAGCATTTTTTGATACACGCCTCGCTTTATATGTGCATGTAATAACAATTATAATAATTGGTTTTTTGGTGCCTAATAGTTTTGAATTTGTTTTTTTGCAATTAATTGCAGGGATTATTGTAATTATCAGCGTGGTTCATCTTCAGAAACGCTCACAGTTTTTCGTTACTTCTTTTATGGTTTTTCTTTCCTATATTACTGTTTATGTTGGACTTGCACTTATACAGGAAGGGAGTCTGATGGGAGTTGAACTTAAGTACATAGCTTTATTTGCAGGTAGTGCTGTTTTAACTTTATTTTCTTACCCTCTCATATTTATTTTTGAAAAAATATTTGGAATGATTACTGATGTTACTCTTATGGAGCTTTCAAATTCAAATACTAAGCTTTTAAGAGAACTTTCTATGAAAGCTCCGGGTACTTTTCAGCATTCATTACAGGTTGCAAATCTTGCCGAAGAAGCATTATACGAAATAGGAGGAAACACTTTACTCGCACGAACAGGGGCATTATATCATGATATAGGCAAAATGGATATGCCGGAGTATTTTATTGAGAATCAATCCACAGGAGTTAATCCACATGACAATATTCCTTTTGATAAAAGCGCAAAGATTATTATAAGTCATGTAATAAAAGGGATAAAAAAAGCAAAAAAGCATAATTTACCGGAGCAGATAATTGATTTTATTAAAACTCATCACGGGACAAGAAAAGTTATGTATTTTTATAATATGCTTTTAAAAGAAAAACCTAATGAACAAATTGATGAAGCTTTATATACATATCCCGGACCTATTCCATTCTCTAAAGAAACTGCTGTTTTAATGATGGCTGATTCTGTTGAGGCAGCTTCAAGGAGTATTAAGCAACCCAATGAACAAAACCTCAGCGAACTTGTTGATAATATTATTAATAAACAAGTGGAAAATGAACAGTTTGTTAATTCAAATATAACTTTAAGAGAAATCACCAAAGTAAAAAATATTCTGAAAAAGAAGTTAATGAATATGTATCATGTAAGGATTGAATATCCTGAGTGATGATTATAAATAGTCTGTCTATAAAGTCACGTTCTAACAATTTAAGATTTTAGAATTCAGATTTAAAATTTAAAATTTTGTTGATTATCATCGGATTAAAAAATAAAAATAAAAATCTAAAATTTTATCAACATAATTGACTTTATGGACATCCACTAAATAGATAAACAGTTTATAGTCGCTAACCAGCTAGACCATATTTAACCTGATTAATTCCTAAAGCAGCAAAGCTGCAAACAAATCGTTAATCGTTAATCGGTGTTCTATATTCAAAAAAATATAATAAGGTTGTTAAAAGAATAACAGGTTCAAGGCAATTAGCGTAGCTGGTAAAAGGTTTGAAACCATATTCTCTTTCCTGTTTTCCGCATTGGGACATCTTAAACACAAATATTTATAAAGGATTTTTTTAATTGTTCTTTTGGCTTGAACCAAAAGAACCAAAAGTTCAAGACTTCTAAATTGTCGGAGGGCTAATGAAAGATCGGCTTATTATAAAATTGCAAAATAAAATATTACCAAAATTACTTGCAAAATCAACTATAAAGTATTATATTGGGGAGCAATTCAGTTTAGTTATTAATAAATAAATTGAAATTGTGCTATGTCATTTTTTATGGCATAGCACTTT
>CAZREZ010000372.1:0-3352 GCA_964599115.1 uncultured Bacteroidales bacterium | reverse complement strand
ATGTTGATGCTATTAAATTTGGTGATATTCCTGAAGTCTTACAGAAAATTGAAAAAGAAATTAATGGAAATATCCGTGCTTACGATAAGTTGGTCTATGATGAAAAAAACTCGGAAAATTCTGATTCTGTGAAAATAAATTTATGGGAAGCAAAACTTTTTGACCTGAACAGGAAATATGACAACCTTATTTCAAAATTTGAGAAAGAACATAAACAATATTATTCGTTAAAGTATGATAAGAATGTTATCAGTGCAAAAACAATCCAAAAAAAATTAAATAAAAATAAAGCTCTTATTGAATATACTGTTTCGGATAGTCTATTGTTTATATTTGTTATTACATCCGAAAAATTTTCAGCTTTTGAACTTCCTATTGACAGTATGTTCTATAATAATATTGAACAACTTCGGAAATTATTAAAAAATGTTTCAGCTGAAAATTCAAATGTAATTTTCAGGGATTACTCAATTGTTTCATATCAATTATATCGCGATCTTATTAAGCCCATTCAAAATTTAATCACAGCTAAAGATTTAATAATCATACCTGACGGCATATTAGGTTATATACCTTTTGAGGCATTAATTTCAATACTGCCTGATGTCGAAAAAATTGATTACCGGAGTTTATTTTACTTAATCAAAACATACTCAATCAGTTATTCTTATTCTGCTACATTATTGTTCAGGGATTATAAAACAAAAACTACAGCTAAAGAAGTATTAGCTTTTGCTCCTACTTATGAAATAACGGATAAAACTGAAAAAAATCAATCTCTTGGTTTAAATAAATTCAGCGATATTTTAATTCCGATTAAAAATGCAAAAACCGAAATTAATAACATCAATAATATTTTTGATGGCAAATTTTTACAGGATTCGGATGCAACCGAACTAAACTTCAAAACAAACGCAAATAACTTTGATGTTTTGCACTTTGCCATGCATACAATCATAGATGACGAAAATCCGATGTACTCTAAAATGGCTTTTACTCTTAATAATGACAGTGTTGAAGACGGCTTTTTAAATACTTATGAAATATATAATCTGGACTTAAATGCCCGTTTGGTTGTTTTAAGCGCTTGTAATACCGGTTTTGGCAAACTAAGCAAAGGTGAAGGTATTATGAGTCTGGCACGAGGATTTTTATATTCGGGAGTACAAAGTATAATTATGACTCTCTGGAAAATTGAAGATAAATCAGGAGTTGAAATAATGACAAAATTCTATAATAATCTCAAAGATGGAAACTCAATAGATAATGCTTTAAGAAAAGCTAAACTGGATTATTTAAAATCAGCTTCTCAATTTCGAGCACACCCATATTTTTGGGCTGCTTATGTTGATATTGGAAATACTTCCCCATTATGTAAAAGTACCGGAATAAATCCTATATTACTGTCTGTATTTGTATTAATATTTATTGCCATTATAGCGGCTTGGTTTTACAGAAAAAAACATTTGTCGAAATAATTTTCAGGTAATGAAAGGGTTTGATGTTTGACGTATTATCCTGTAAAACTTTGTTTTTTTAGCAAAGTATTGGTTTTTTGATTATCAGTCTTCAGTCCTCAGTCTTCAGCCTATTAATAGCCGACTGCTGACTGCCGATTGTTTACTTCTTTAACTATCACTAAACTAATTTGTTTGTAGCTATGCTATGCTAAGACATTAATTATAGTTCAATCTATTCTATTTAGTCTTTGCCCGAAAAATAAATATTTTGTAGTGCTTAGTCAGAAAACGTCAAGTTCGAGGCTTGCGAAGTGCAGAAAATAAGGAGTTTACTTTTGTAAATGACTGGTTTCTGCACGAGCGTAACGAAGAAATTGACGTTTTCTGGCAAGCACTATTTAATTTTATTTAGAATCTCCTCAGCATCAGGTTTATATAAGCTATTTTCATGTATGATTTTCCGGAAATCTTTGATTGCTTTATCTTTTTCATTATTCATAAGATAACAAAGACCAAGGTACCATTCCGACTGTTCAATAAACAAATTATCACCGTGATCAATAACACCTTTAAATTCTTTAATAGCTTTTGAGAAATCATTAGTTTCAATATAAGCAATTCCTAAATAAAATCCTGATAAAACATTATTATCAATTTTTTTCAATAAAGGAATGGCTTCCTTATAATTTTCTTGTTCAAATTGTTGTAATGCTTTTGTTAAATCCAAATCAGAGTTTGAATTACCAGAACGGGTAATTAAAACTGCATCTTCCGGCTCATAGTATTTTTTAAACAATTCTTCGTTTGAATAAGTATCACTCATAATTGATATTAAAAAAGTACCGATTATTATAACAATCGTAACAACAGCTGCTGCAAGATACCATTTATTTGAGTATAATTCTCTGATACGGTTTTTCTGTGCATTGTTTATTGATGATCCTTGAATTGAATTTAACTGTTTTCTCAATTCAATTACATCATCTTCAAGAATAGAATCATTAATTTCTGTATACAAATCAAATTCCTTTTTAAATTCAGGATTTGACTGTAATTCACTTTCGAACTTTTTTAACTCTTCGTTTGAAAGTTCGCCATTGTGAAATTTTTCAATTAATTCAAGATAATTTTTCATTTTACTAATTCATTAAATTTTGAGTCATTTTTTATACTATACATTAATTTTTCTTTACACTTAAATTTTCTTTTTTTTGCATAATCTTTACTTTTATATCCCATTATTTGTGCAATTTTTTTTAATGGTACTTTATTAAGAGATAATCGTAAAACTTTCTGACAATCTTCTTCAAGTCTCAGAAAATGTGACTGATATAATTTATATCTCTCATTTTTTTCAATAATTGTAAGAATGTCATCTGATAAGTCAATATAATCTTCGTTATCCCAATATTTTTCAATCTTTATTTTTTTCTTTTCCAACTCCTTTAACCATAATATCCTGCAAACTGAATATAAATAAGTTTTAAATAAACAATTGATTTTAAAATCTTCTTTTTTTGCTTTTTTATAAATTATTATAATCGCATGCTGATAAACATCTTCTGCATCATCATCATTACTACTGTTCCTGTTTACAAAAAACTTAATAAATTGAAAATAAGTTTTATAAACATATTGTAATACCAACCTATCATGTTGACGAATACCTTTAATTATTTCTTCTGCATTAAATCTCGTCACCTGTTATTGATTAATTCTGTTTTTTATAAAAAAGTAACCTTGAAATTGTAAAAATTAATTAACAAATTTTTGTTAATTAATTCTAATTAACAGTTGTTCAATTATATACATGTAATTTATTTTATATTTTTTATGTATATTTGTAATTATTTACCAGGTCATTTACCCTGTGATAAAATTATATCCGTCAA
>CAZREZ010000371.1:0-3383 GCA_964599115.1 uncultured Bacteroidales bacterium | reverse complement strand
GTTAATTATAAATAAACTACCTGATAATTATAGTTCTAAAATTAAAACTTTATCTTTCTATGAGGTTGTTGATGATGAAGGATATTCTGATTTACCATTTTAACTTTGATTAATGTATTTAGAAACTAAACATAATGAAATTGATAAAGCAATTGCCATAATTGAAGATTTTTTTATTAAATCAGAAGTAAATCATTCAAATCCTGAGGACCTTAAGCTTTTAAAACTTATACAATGTAGAGAAAACAATTCAAGATTTGAATATGATTTAGCAGAAATGATATGTGGGGAAGAAGGGAACTCTTTCCCATATAGATCTTCATATTTTTTGTCTGAATTTTTTAAAAATTTAGGTTTTAATTTTCGACATGATGGTACAACAAGGAGGTTTTGGGTTGAAAATATTCTCAAACAGTTAAATATTAAGGATATTGCCAAAATTATTCGTAAAGGACTATTTAACAGAAGAGATTTTAGACAATGGGCAAAAAAAACAGATACAAACTTTGAAGAACTTTATAATTCTGCTATTTCTGAATTCCAACAATTTATTTCAGACTCAATTGAGGAGCATGAGGAGATAGATTTAGCATTTCTATTAAATCTTAATGTTAATACTGATTTACTTTTTAATCAAGAATCTAAAACTAAAGATCAGGAATTAAATGATTTAATAAGTGAGGCAAAGAAGAGATTTTTAAATCCTAAGGATAAACAAGTAGCACTAGAAAAAATATGGGATGCGTTTGAAAGAATAAAAACCTATTATGGCAAAGACAAAAAAAATTCTACAAATAAGCTAATCAATAATATTGCTTCAAATATCGATAATGATGTATTTAAAAGTGAATTTATATCTCTAACACAGATAGGTAATAATTATAGGATAAGGCATCATGAACAAGGGAAAAAGGAGTTAAATGATGCTTTTCAGATTGATTACTTATTTTTTAGAGTGTTAACGTTAATAGATTTATGTATTAGTAAAATAAATGAAAACGGTGACTAATACCGCATAAAATCAAGGCGGGGGCAAGTAACGGTATGACAAGTAAACAAAAAAATATAAACTAACTATCGTCTGACAAGCAGGTCGGGTTCACATCCGCCCAAATTTTATGCGGGGACCGTCAGACTGTCTAAAAACCTAACACCATTTTGTTCATAATTTTATTGTTTTTAAAGCAGAGACCTTTAATAAATTGTTTTATTTTTAAAACATGAAATTTATACAAGGAACCAACAGAAACCAGGCAATCCTTTTCCCAGTCTCACTCGAACAATCCGATTTAACATAAGCATATTTTTAATAAAATATTTACTGATTTTTTTAAAGTAATCTTAAATCTGCTTATATTTGTCTGATTTCTAATAAAACGGAGAGTTTTTAAATAAACTTACGTTAGAGCATACAGATATAATAATCAATATGGAAAAAGTGTTGATACTCTTGGTGATTATGCTGGTGATTTTTTTAATATGGAGCTGGGTAAGCACATTGCTGACAGTCTGATCACTCTTGGTGCAGATGTGATATTTGGTGTTGGCAGCGAAACAGGTAACGGTTCTTTACTTAAAGCCAAGGAGCGTGGGAAATGGTGTATTGGAGTTGACGTTGATCAGTATTATTCTTTCCCTGAAGTTTCAGATGTTTTGCTTTCATCTGCTATGAAAGGATTGGATAACGCAATTTATGAATTAGTAAAATCTTTTGTAGATGATACTTTTATTGGTGGTATTTATAACGGTAAACTTGCCAATAATGGTGTTGGAATTGCTCCATACCACAATTACGAAAGCCTGATCCCTGATAGTATCAAAATTGAAATAGATAGTATCCAGGCGGGGATTATTAATGGAAGTATCTCAACGGGTTGGTAGGTTCTGCTTAACTATAAATAACCAGAAGCCGTTAAATATATTGACTCATACTGAATTTTATTTACATGATTTGGGTTTAATGAACCAGATTAGTAAAATTTCTAATTTTAACCTCCCCTGCCCACAATGTCATTAAGTTAAGGGTTTATCTCAATGGAATTTGGAATATCGAACACCGATTAACGATTTTTGAATTTCGAAGTATCATATTATCAGCAATAAAAAATCTAAAATCATTATTCGTTAATCGATATTCATTATTCATTTACTTAACTTAATGACATTACCCCTGCCCCTCCTAAAATCAGGAGGGGAAGTATTTACAAATATTGCATCACTCCATAGGTAATGGTTCCGAAAATATATCAAAATTTATGATGATGATTTATATATTTATTTAATAAAAATATTATATTTGTAAGAAATAAAAAATAACAATTGTACATTACATGACGTATTTGGATATAATGTACAAATATTTTATAAAGTATTGTTTGTATAAATATGATACCAGCAAGCATAAAGACCGACACAACAACCATTAAACTTGACAGTCTGAATAAGCATGAGTAAAAAGAAAACAAAAGTAAAAATCATGGTTGGCTCAACCGTTTATGGCTTTAAAGACCAGCTTTCACAAATAGTTGCCCAGCTTAACACGTTGGGTTATGAGGTGCTTAATTCTAATTATGGCAGCGTAAAGGTTAATCCCAAGCTATCCAATCTTGACAATTGCCTTAATGCGGTAAAAGAATGTGATTTGTTTTTGGGTATTATTCGTCCGTTTTACGGAACGGGAAACATTGGAGAAAAGAACATTACGTTTGAGGAAATAAAAAAGGCAATTGCATTAAAGAAGCCCTATTGGTTTTTAGTGCACAGGGACGTGGTGTTTGCAAGAAAACTATTTAATAAAATGAAGTTGAAAAGTGGTGACGAAATCATTATAGAAGATAACCGCTTATTTGATAAAAGGTCTATTGATGTTTACGAATATGTTATTCAAAATCATATTCCGGTAACACTCCGAAATGGTAATTGGGCACAGGAATTTTATCGTTTGGATGAAATGATGATTTACGTTACAGCCCAGTTTTCTGATAGGGAGTTTATTAATCAGGTAATGAATCAAACAAACAGCGATAATGGAGAATAGCTTTATCATAGAAAATCTTTTGCAACAGAAAGAAGGTGTTCGGTTGGAATTTATAGTACAACCTAACATGGATGCCATTGCAAAATCTATTACCGCATTTATCAATACACAAGGCGGTGATTTAATTGTTGGAGTTGACGACAATAAAAATATTATTGGCGTTGAGCATGCACAACAACAATCCGTTGCGATACAAAATGCATTGGTTGAGTTAATCAAACCCACTGCACCTATTTCAGTTCAGATTATTACATACAAGAAAAAGGAAGTCCTTTTAATCAGTGTTTGGGAAGGTGCTAAAAAGCCTTATCAATATAAAGGAGTTATTTACAACCGAATTGGTCAG
>CAZREZ010000370.1:0-3385 GCA_964599115.1 uncultured Bacteroidales bacterium | reverse complement strand
ATCACAATAGAGTACAAGTCCCGTTAGGGACGATATATTATTGAATGTCTTTTAAGATATACCGTTCATCATAATCAATATTAAATCTTTTTAACAATTCAATATATTCTTCTCTGAATGTCTTCTTTTTATGGTGTTGTTCCTGTTTTATTATATATTTTACCACCCTATCTATATGAGAGTGGGAATAAGAGAAAGCTCCATAGCTTTCCTGCCATATAAATTTACCTTTAATAAATCCTTTTTTATTAATCCAGCCGGAAGATGATCCTTTTATATCCTGCAATAAATCTGGTATCAACTGATGTGGTTTATATCCTATGAAAACATGAACATGATTAGGCATTCCGTTTATTGCAATTAGTTTATGTTTATTATTTTGTACTATTCCAGTGATGTATTTGTAAAGTTCATCTTTCCATGTAGTTTGAATCAGTGACACTCTGTTTTGGACCGCAAATACAAATTGAATATACATTTGTGTATATGTATTAGCCATGATTTTTTTATTACGTCCCTATGGGACTTTGTTGTGAGTGTATCTAATTTTCTATAAATATATAGTCCCTAACGGGACAATTACTATCATAAAGAAACAAATCAAAATGAACAAAACTTACCCCTCCATATGGATTCCTTTCAGTCATATGGATGGATTTCCCTTATTTCCTTATTTCCTTTATTTACCCTATCCAATTATCAATTACCCCGGAAAACCTATAGGCGACCTCCTAAAACCCCTGTCTTTTTATAGTGATTTACATTTCCATTAAGGTCAAAAACCTCAATGTAAATTATGTAAATTCCGATGTTCGCCTTTAGGTTATTTTTTGTTATCCCGTCCCACGAAAACGCTCCTTTGGTTCCCAGTAATTCGTTTTTAATCAAACACCTAACAAGCCCACCCCTTGAATCGTAAATGCTAATATTGGCAGTATAACCGGGTTCATTAAATTCATAATAAATATTCAGAACATCATTATACCCGTCAGCATCCGGTGAGAAAATATCAGGGGAAATCGTAATCTGGTCATCAATATTTTCCATTTCAACAAACTGTGAATTTTTATAAGCAGGCGTACCAAAACCAACGTTTTCAGCAGCAGAATGCCAATTGGTCTTATCTTGTGCAGGCCTGTTATAATTTATTCTTTCCAGAGCAACACCATCCAAATAATTTAACAGAGGATATTGCATGTCCTCATTATAGAAAAACACATCAATCACATTTTTACTTTTATCAGAAATTATTACAGAGCCTTTGTCATTGTTAAAAGCCGGAAGAGATTCAATTTTAATAAAACCAACAGGATTTAAGGTGTAATATTGCTGTTTGACTATATCAGGATTTTTGGTTAAGACAAGATAATTTTCCGGAAACATAAGGAATCCTTTTACTGAAATTTCTTTTGTAATAGTATCCGGAGGATTTGGATGGGTTGTTTTAACAGACGAAATCGTAAGTTCTTTCAAATCAATAACCTTATTAGATCTGTTATAAAGCTCAACATAATCTACCCCCTCTCCTTTAGGATTAAATAATATTTCATTTATTGCTATATCATTTGAAACGGTAGTCTCGGGAATACCCAATAAAAGACTACTATTAACAGGCAAAGGCTGACCAATACAGTTTGTTAAGGTATCTGTTATAATTAAAGTATAAATTATACTTTTTTGTAATGGGATTGGAAATTCAAGAATAACAGACTTATAATCAGGGTCAACGGGAATGACATTAACCGGGCTACCAATTTCTTTATCAACATTAAAAGCCAACAAATTGTTCAGAGAAGAACCATCCATTAACTGGGAAAAATACAACTGAAATGTTAAGCTGTCAATACAAATTATTCGTGATATATGTGGAGGAAAATCATTTATAGCATTAACAGAATTGATCTTACCGGGTGTTCCCCCTTCAGGATCATTTGAAGCTTTCCAGTTGTAAGATTCCATGCACGGACTAAGAGGATCGATTTGTTCCATGGACCAGCCACCATCTTCCTTTTCAGGATTTTTATACCATTCATCTGAATATGAAACCAGTGAAATTGTTTTTCCTTCTTTGTTTTGTAATATGATAGTTTGTCCTGAATTGGCAAGAGAAAAACCTGAAAAGCCAACAAAGCGACCATAATTTGATAGTTCGGGTTCAGCAGCATCCTTAGCTAAGATCAGATAATCATTAGCCTCAATTGAAATTTCAGGAAAGATATTTATGCCTGAACCGATTGTAATTGTCCAGTCTTTTAAATTTAGTGGAAAACCGGTGTTGTTAAATAACTCAAGATATTCATATTCGGGGAGGGAAACAGACGGATTTGGGTCTGCCATGATTTCATTGATGACGATATCGTAAGGTAAACAAAAATAATAAACAAATGTTTGTGTGGAAGTTGTAATTGTATTTTCCGACAGGTCTTTAATATTTGTTATGGTTAATGAATAGATAATACCAATATCAAAATTATTTAAGAAGCTTAAATGCACAAGCGAAGAATTGTTTTCTTCCCTGATAGCTTGTTCGGGATTTCCAATACCATTATTGACAACGTAATTACTTAGCATTTCAGAAGATTCTAAATCAACACTTTCGGAAAATATAATATCAAGGCTTTTCTGTGAAATAACATTGATTGTTGAAATTTCAGGGGGAATTGTATCAATAATTATAGGACCGGTATAAAAATCATCAAAATACATTTTATTGCTGTTACTGCCGGTATATTTGCATAAAATCCCAAAATAGTTTGTAGAATTAATCGAATTGTCTGTTCCGCTTGCTTCCAATTGAAAACCAGAACCACCTGAAGGATCGGCATAAACCTCCCAAAAGCCGATGTTGTTCCTGATAATCCTAACGGTTATATTGAATGAACCGGATATTAATCCGTCAGTTCCCCTGCAAACAGAAGTAATTTCACTACCGCTCTGTTTAAACAATTCAATAGCATCATCAGAACCCGCTTCACCAAATTGAAGAAAATATCCGTTAAGAGGTTCTTTTAAATCCGGGTTATCAGAAACCAGATAAATCCTTGTATTGTTATTTGTAGATGGACTGAATGAAAGTTTTATCCAAAATCTCCACTCGGTTTCATTGATCAAAAAATTTTCGGTTGAAAGATAAGATTCGCCTGCATCTGATGAGTTTAATTGTAACTGATATGATGAATTGATCTGAAACTGAGCAGCATCTCCTACCCAGGTGGGATTATTAGTAAAGTCGCCATCAGAAAAATTTTCATTAATTTGTGAAAGACAGGTAAAAGATAAAAGAAAAATCAGGGCAAACAAACATGTTGTTTTTGCAGAATAATTTCGGATTTGATTAAGCATTATTATTTTTTTACAAAAAAATGTTTTCAAAAATTTTAAATGT
>CAZREZ010000369.1:0-3386 GCA_964599115.1 uncultured Bacteroidales bacterium | reverse complement strand
TTAGAAACAACATCGGTTACAACCCACAAACGGTTATTTGAATTTGCAAATGACAATGGCTCGTAACACCCATCAATGGCGAGCTTTGCATGATCTTCGGTTTTAAAAAACTCCGATGTGGGATATGGTCCCTGTGGTTGTTCGTCAAGGAACTTTTTACATGAAGTTGTTAAAGAAAAGATTACTATAATGATTACTAAGTACTTTTTCATATCATTTTTTTTAAAAACTTAAATTGAAACCTAATGTAAAAACTCTTGCCATAGGATATGTTCCCCAATCAATGCCTTTAGCCAAATCACCTTCGCTAGTGGAGTTGTTACTGGTTTGCATTTCAGGGTCAAGCCCGGGGTATTTTGTAAATGTGAACAGGTTTTGTGCACTTAGATAAACTCTAAGTGATTTAATCACAATTTTTTGTTTGCCAATATTGTTAAACGTATAACCCAGATTAACATTTTTTATGCGCAAGTAAGAACCATCAAAAAGGAATCGCGTTGATGGTTTTTTGTTATTTGTAGCTCCTGTCCACGAAACACGTGGTTGATCATCGCTGGTACCCGGTCCCGTCCATCTATCATCATATACCCTTTTTGTTATATTGAAAGCTCTGTAAAACCCTTCAATATCTTGAGCCGCCTGCCAATAGATTTCATTTCCGTAAACACCTTCAATGAAAAGGGTAAAATCCCATTTTTTGTAATTCAAACCTAAATTAAATCCCAATGTGTAATCAGGAATTGGACTGCCCACATGCGTTCGGTCGTAGGAGTCAATTACACCATCAGGTATACCTTCCGGTCCACTAATATCTTTATATTTAACATCACCTGGCTCTATGGCATTACCTTGAAATGCATGAGTAAAAATGTCTGTTTCGTCCTGAAAAATTCCTTCCATCTCGTATAAATAAAAGGAGCCAAGAGGGTGACCTTCTTCAGTAAGTGTAGCATATATTCCGTTATCTATTCTACCGGCAGGAATGGGATTATCCCTATACAATTCAAGAACTTCATTTTTAATATGTGTGAAGACAAGTCCAATGTTATAGTTTAGTTTACCAACCTGATTCTTATAAGATACTTCCAGCTCGATTCCGCTATTTCGAATTTTTCCGGCATTGATGAAGGGAGCTGTTGCGCTACCACTGCTGGGTGGAAGAGGGGCACGTACAAGTACATCATCGGTAATTTTATTAAAATAATCGAAAACCAGGAATAACCTATTGTCAAATAATCCCAGATCAAATCCGGCATCTATTTGCGTTTGGTTTTCCCAGCGAAGATTTGCATTGCCATGTCTTGATAGATAATATCCTGATAAAGGATTATTTCCAAAAGGGTAATAAGACCCGGAAGTTATCAGGGAGGCAAAACTGTAATCGCCAATTTCCTGGTTTCCTAATATGCCGGCACTTACACGCAACTTCAAATAAGAAATAAACTCGACATTGCTTAGGAATGCTTCCTTGTTGATTCTCCAGCCCAAAGCTGCGGCAGGAAAGAATGCCCATGGGTAATTGCTACCAAAACGAGATGAGCCATCTTCGCGTAAGACTAGCTCGGCATAATATTTTCCTTTAAAATTATACGATATGCGTCCAAAGAAAGACAACAATGTCCAACTGGATTGCCATCCATCTACGCGTTGATTTTTGGTTCCGTTTGAGAGATATCGAAGACTTGGTATTTGATCAGGAAAGTTTTGTGCCGAACCCGATTGTCCTTCCACATTGCTCATAATTGCTTCAGATCCAATTAATATGTTCAGATTATGTTTTTCGTTGAAAACATTATCATATGTTAACATGTTTTTCCATGTATGTTGTAAACTGGTAGTTGATATTTGTTCCAATGTGTTCGGATTGTTTATTCTACCTTGATAGCCCCAGTTTTCATTAAATCTTTTGGTACCAATATTTAAAAAATCAAGTCCGTAATCAGTTCTAAAAGCTAAATGATCAATAATTTTCCAGTTAAGAAAGATATTGCACAACAACCTGTGTTCTTTTATTTTCCAGTCATACTTTTCAGCAAAGCCAACAGGATTGTATCCATCTCCTAAAAACTGTGCATAATCCGGATAATAATCAATATAATCGCCATGACTATCGTAAACAGGATATAAGGGAGTTCTAAAAAATGCATAACGTACAACGCTACCGCCATTTCCTCCATAACCGTCACCAGAGCTGCCGACTTGATTTGTAGTTGCACTTGACAAACTAATGTTGGTTCCTATATTAACTTTTTTTGATAATTCACTATTAACGCTTGTTCTAAATGAAAATCTATCATATCCCGAGTTGAGTATAATTCCTTCCTGATTAAAGTAATTTCCGGAAACAAGGTAGTTTGTATTCTTGCCGCCACCACTTACACTTAAATCCGTAGATGTTATAATAGCAGGCCTGAATATCTCATTCCACCAGTTTGTATTTGGCATAGTATCAGCCATTCCAGTTGTAATAAGCGATCTTCCATCATTTGTAGCAGCCTCGTTAAATATTTCAATATATTGATCTTTGTTACACATTTCTGTTAAGTTACTTACTACTTGCAAACCGGTGTATGTATTAAGGTTAATATTCATACTACCTTCTTTCCCCTTTTTTGTTGTTATCAGTACGACACCATTCGATGCTCTTGAACCAAAAATTGAAGATGCTGCTGCATCTTTCAAAATGGAAATAGATTCAATATTTGAAGGAGATACTGTATTAGCATCTTTGGTAGGAACGCCATCAATAATAAACAGAGGGGAATTGTTATTAATGGTTCCGGTTCCCCTGATTCGAATTGATGTACCTGCGCCAGGCGCACCAGTATTTTGAGTGACACTTACACCTGTTGCTTTTCCTTGTAGAGCCTCAGATACATTTGAGACGGGCAAAGCGGATATCTCTTTTGAGTTAACAACAGATACTGCACCAATTATATCAGTTTGTTTCTTTATTCCATAACCAATGGCAACTACTTCGTCCAAAGCAAAGGAAGTCATTTGCATGATAACATTTATTTCGGTGCGACCATTGATGGGTTGTATAACTTTCTCAAAACCAATATAAGAAAAAACAAGCGTATCGTTAAGATTTTCAACCTCAAGCTCATAAATTCCATCCAAGTTTGTAATAGTACCGATTGTTGTTCCTTTAATCACGACAGTAACACCTATAAGTGTTTCCCCTGTATTATCAGTAACACACCCCTTCACTATTGTTCCATCTTGCTGCGCTACATTATCTTTTTTTGTTGCGATTACGATGTGGTCCTTAATAATCTTGAAACTTAACCCTGTACCTTCCAGAGCTTGTGTTAAAAGTTTGCTCATATCGGTTTGATTTTGATCAATGGTGATCTTTCTATTTACATCAACCTGGTCATTTT
>CAZREZ010000368.1:0-3389 GCA_964599115.1 uncultured Bacteroidales bacterium | reverse complement strand
ACGAATTGTTAAGAGATTTTTGGACCTATAGTCTATATATAAATAATCTATTGCCGGATTTGGATATATCAAAAACTGCTCTAAAGTCAACTCATCTATACCAAGATTGCTTCTGAAAAAATAGAAATCCTTTTTATCGATGTGCCACTCAAAAGTACTATCTGACCATGCGTAGTGTAAATTCAAATATTGAAATCCATCATTATCAAAGTAATAATGATTATTTAATGCTCCTGACCAGTCGGATAGGGATGATGACCACATGTACCAAATATCCATCAGCATATTTCCGGGTTCATCATATTCATTTAGTCTCCAAAAATTACCTTTCCATTCATTGATTTCTGTGTCCCAGTCCCATCTTATGAATTCAATCTTATTACCATATGTGTCATAATCACTCTCATATTTTTGATAATGTATCCAGTCTTGTGCATCTGTTGACCATTTATCATGTTCGTAAAGTACTTCTTGTTCCGATTCATTATATTCGCGGTAGTATTTCTTGAAGTATACAAAATCATTTAGTTCATTATCCCAATAATAGTCTATCATCAATGCAGGTTCATTAAAGGTTGTGTATTCACGTGTAGTTTTACGCATATTGTTCCATAAACTGCTATCTGCATCCCATGAATACATATAAGTCAGGATACTATTACCCGAATCATCAAAACTGTTTTCATATTTCCAAAGGAATTGCCAGGCGTTTTCAGACCATGTATAAGTTAAACACAAAGTATCATTTCCTAACACATTATAAATATTGTCATTTCTAAAATTTCCATTCCAAGTGTTTGTTTCGGTATCCCAATTCCATGATGCATAAAAGGCTTGTCCAAATTCGCAATACTCATATTCATACATCAAATAATTATACCAGTTAAATATTTCCGAACTCCACTTCCATTTCTTTTCAAAGGTTTTGTTGTTATTTTCATCATACGCATATACATATTTACTATCGCCATACCAATATTCCATTTCAGAATCCCATTTCCATGTTTCACGGGAAAGCCAGTCACCATTATTATTATAAGAATAAAATGATTTCAAATAATTTAGCCAATCAGAAATATCATCAGACCAAAATTGATAAATATAATAATTAACATTACCATACTCATCATATTGATATTCACGTCTGGATGAATATTCCCATATTCCTGTTGAATCAATGAAATTATACCTTGTTTCAACAGAAACCTGATTTAAATCATTAAATATATTAATAGTTTTTGAAGAAAAAGTCGAATCACTTTCTCCATTATACTGGTAAACTACTATAGAATCTACCATTTGAATAAGCTCTCTTTGAGCTGCTGTTAATGGATTATAACCATCAAAATCATCAGGCAAATTTTGGTCTTGCCCGGTTTGCTCAGTTAAATGATAAATAGAAATTTCATTCCCTTCAAGGGATAAATCATTAGGATTAAAATTCTGAGCCCGGCAAAAACTAAGCGATAAGAACAGGGCCATGCATGTAAGAATTGATTTTGTTTTCATTTTGAAAATTTTTTAATTTAGTAAGTATTATACTTTATAATTTTTCATAAAAGCTATTTGCAATAATAATAAATTAATTTAAGATAAATACAAATAAATTTGAATAATTTTTTGATTGATGACTTGAATTTTAGCCTTTACACTTTAGCCTTTTTACTTTACACATTAAACCTTACATGAACAATATCGCCTTCTTCAATAATATAATTTTTTCCTTCAATCTGTAATTTTCCAGCTTCTTTACATGCCTGTTCAGATCCTAAAGTTATAAAATCGTCGTATTTCATAACCTCTGCCCTGATAAATCCTCTTTCAAGGTCTGAATGGATTACTCCGGCTGCTTGTTGTGCAGTCGTTCCTTTTTTTATTGTCCATGCTCTTACTTCCTTAGGTCCGGCTGTAAAAAACGATTGCAGGTTTAATAGTTTATATGCTGATTGCAATAATTTATTCACTCCAGGTTCTTTTAATCCGGAATCTTCTAAAAACGCTTTACGATCATCTGCATCATCCAGTTCAGCAATATCGGACTCAAGTGCACCAGCAATTATTATTACTTCGGTATTTTCTTTTTTTACTGCCTCTTTTACCTGTTCAACATATTTATTACCGGATACTGCTGATGCTTCATCAACATTGCAAACATACATAACTGGTTTAGCAGTGAGTAGAAACAAATCAGCAATATATTTTTTATCTTCATCATCAACAGGAGCGGTTTTGGCTGAACCGAAATTTTCAAAATGTTCCTTATAAATATTAAGAATTTCAATTCCTTTTTTAACATTCTTGTCACCTGACTTAGCAATTTTTTCAAGACGTTGAATTTTTCTTTCAACTATTTCAAGGTCTTTTATCTGAAGCTCAAGGTCAATAATTTCCTTATCTCTTACCGGATTTACCGATCCTTCAATATGAGGAAGATTATCATCATCAAAGCATCTCAAAACATGTATTATTGCGTGGGTTTGTTGAATGTCGGCTAAAAATTTATTTCCCATACCTTCACCACGACTTGATCCTTTTGCCATTCCGGGAATATCAACAATTTCAACTGTGGCAGGTACAACCTTAGCTGAATTGATAATTTTATTGATTTCAAACAACCTGTTGTCAGGAATATTTATTATCCCGATATTTGATTTTGAAGCGGAAAAAGCATAGTTAGTGGATTGTGCTTTTGTATTTGAAAAACAATTAAAAATTGTTGTTTTACCTGTATTTGTCAGACCTACTATACCACAGTTGAGTGCCATTTTACTTATAAATTAATTTTATTAACAATGTTGCAAAGATACAAAATAGTTAACTATTTTTTTTGATTTTAATATATATTTTCTAATTTTGCACCCCAATTTTAAGATGGCCTGGATTTTGAAAGTAATTTATTCTCTTTCAATTTCTTAGAATTAAAATATAGATAAATTAAGTATTAATCCGTTCTGAATATTAACATTCCAGGTAGGTAAATACAGGAACACAAAGTAATTTAAATGACTGAAAAAGAAATAAATAAAAGCAATGAAGCTGAAATTAAAGAAAATGTAAAAGTTGAAACAAAAAATGAAAAAGTTGCAACTAAAGAGAAAGAAAATGAAGAGCTAAAAGAAGAACTCAAAGAAGAACCAAAAGAAGAGGTTAAAGAAGAACCAAAAGATGAAGAAATAATTGAAGTAGTAAAGGAAGAATCAAAAGCTGAAGAAACAATTGAAGAAGTGAAAGAAGAACCGAAAATTGAAGAAATAAAAGAAGAAATTCCTGTAATTAATGAAGAAACGCAAATAGAAAGCACTGAAACAGATACAATAGATGTAGATGTGGAAAAAGCAGAAGCTATTGAAGATAAAAAAGAAAAAACTTCGGTTGAATTTGACTGGGAT
>CAZREZ010000367.1:0-3418 GCA_964599115.1 uncultured Bacteroidales bacterium | reverse complement strand
CGAAATGTTTATAGAAAAATGCGTTCACAAAAATATAGCCCCGTAGGGGCGAAATGTTTATACAGAATAATTGTCAGTTTTTAAGTCAAAATATAGGAAATAGGGTAAAATGGGTATTAGTACCTTTATACACTTATACGCATACAACCGCAGGGCATACGTATGGATACCATTTAGAAAATTTATCCTCAAAAGCTATCGGGATAATAAAAATTACTTAAATGAGCTTTACTGTTTACAAATCTTCAGCAGGTTCTGGTAAAACATATACTCTTGTTAAAGAATATCTAAAAATTGTTTTGATGCATCCCGCAAAATTCAGGAATATTCTTGCAATAACTTTTACAAATAAAGCTTCTAACGAGATGAAGGAAAGGATAATTAGTAATTTGATTGAACTTTCGGCAACCGAACCTGATGAAAATTCAACTACTAATAAATATCTATTACCCGAATTAATATCAGACTTAAAGATTGATACCGAAATAATTACGAAAAGATCATCTGAAGCACTTGAACTGATATTACATAATTATTCTGATTTTGCCATTGGAACCATTGATAGTTTTGTTCATAAAATAATACGCATTTTTGCCCACGATCTTCATCTTCCATTGAATTTTAATGTGGAAATGGATGAGGATACACTTATTTCACAGGCAGTTGACCTATTGATAAACAGGGTGGGTTCTGATGAGAAATTAACAAAAGTTTTGGTGAAGTTTACTGAAGATAAAACAGAGAATGAACAAAGCTGGAATATTGAAACCGAATTGCAAACATTTGCCAAATCCCTGTTAAAAGAAGATGGTCAGTTTCAGATTGAAAAATTGAAAAAACTTACTCTAAATGATTTTTTAAAAATTAACAAAAAGATTTTAGAGAATATTAAAAAGTTTGAAGATTCGGTAAAGGAAAAAGCAGGTATTGCCATGCAGCTTATTCATAAAAATGATGTTTCAATCTTATCATTTTATTATGGGAATCAAGGTATTGGAAAATATTTTGATAATTTATTCAATGGCGATTTTGAAAAGATTAAACCGAATTCAAGAGTTATACAAACTATAGAAAATAATAAGTGGTGCAGCGGGAAAACCGATGATTATCAAAAATCTGCAATTGATAATATTAAATCCGAACTCAAGGAAATATATTTTGATATTGAAAGAATTATTATCAACGAGTATGGTAAATATATGGTTCTTAAACTTTTACGACGAAATATTTACCCTTTGGCAGTTTTAAATGAAATTGAAAAAATATTGAACGAAATAAAAACCCTAAACAATATTGTACACATCTCAGAATTTAATAAAAGAATTGCAGATATAGTTTTAAATGAGCCTGTACCTTTTATTTACGAACGCCTGGGTGAAAAATATAAGTATTTTTTGATTGATGAGTTTCAGGATACTTCGGTTTTGCAATGGCATAATCTATTACCATTGATTGATAATTCACTTGCTGAAGATAATTTTAATATGCTTGTAGGAGACGGCAAGCAGGCAATTTACCGGTGGAGAAACGGCGAGGTTGAGCAGTTTGCAAAACTTCCTGAGATTTATAAAAAAGAAAATAACCCATTTATTTCCGAAAGAGAACAAAACCTGATGCGGAATTATAAATCGGAAGAACTTAAAAAAAATTATCGTTCCAGGGCTGAAATTGTGGATTTTAATAATAAGTTTTTTAAAGTTGTGGCATCTTTGATAAAACCTCCGTTTGATTCAATATATGAGAATCTTGAACAAGAATTTGAAACTGATAATACCGGCGGATATGTAAATATTGATTTTATTGATAAAAAAAATGCAAAAGATTCTTTTGAGAAAATAAATTTTAAAAAGATAAAAGAAATTATTTTGGAATTGCAGCAACAAAATTTCAATTGGGGTGATATTGCAATTTTATGTCGCAAAAACAAAGAAGCCAGTAATATTGCAAGGTTTCTGCTTAATGAAGATATTGATGTGATTTCCTCGGAATCTTTATTATTGAGCAGTTCACACAAGCTTAATTTTATTATTGCTTTGATTAAATTTATGCTTGATCCGTCGGATAATATTCAAAAAACACATATATTAAATTTTTTAAAACAAAATAACCAGAAAAGCTTTCAGGATAAGTTTTTTATATCGAAATTGAGAAACTTACAGGTTTTTGACCTTTGCGAAGAGTTGATTCGTTTGTTCGGGTTAAATTCTCAGCCCGACCCATACATCCAGTTTTTTTTAGATTCGGTATTAAAATTTACTATTGAAAACAGTTCGGGAGTTTCTGATTTTATTGATTGGTGGGAAGAGAAAAAAGATAAGCTTTCAATTATTGTTCCCGAAGGTATTAATGCAGTGAATATTTTGACGATTCACAAAGCAAAAGGACTTGAATTTCCTGTTGTAATTTATCCTTTTGTAAATGAAAACTCACGCATGACAAAAAAAGAATTATGGGTTGACCTTAACGAACCTGAAATTCCTGAAATGGATGCAGCTTTATTGCCGGCTATTAAAGATATGGAAGATACATCTTTTGCCAATCTTTATATTGAAGAAAAAAACAAGTCGTTTCTTGATATGATAAATTTGCTTTATGTTGTAATGACACGACCTACCGATCGCTTATATATTCTTACTGAAAAACCATCTGAAAATCCGAAAGACATTAATTCATTGCCGCATGTTTTTGTATATTATTTGAAGTCAGAAGGATTATGGCTTGAAAGTACAACGGAATATTCATTTGGAAATAAACAGTTTTTTGAAAGAATTATTCAAGCTGAAGATAAAAGTATTTTTAAATTAGAATCTTTTATTTCGGAAGATTGGAGGAAGAAAATTATTATAAGTACTTCCGCACCTGAAATTTGGGATGTAAGCGACCCTGATAGAAATAAAGAATGGGGTAATTTGGTACATGCCCTGCTTGCAAATATTATCACTTATGATGATGTTGAAAATGCTGTTGAGGACTTTTTCATAAAGGGGATAATTGATAAAACTGAAAAAGATAAATTATTGGAAAAAATCATGCAGCTTGTTATGGATACTCAAGTAAAACCTTTTTTTGAAAAAAATCTTAATATCAAAACCGAAACCGAAATACTTTTACCAAACGGACAAACATTCCGTCCCGACCGTTTGATCTTATCAGAAAATAAAGCAATAGTGATTGATTATAAAACCGGTAAATCCGAAGAAAAGCATAAAAAACAAATAAATCATTATGCCCGGTTAATAGAAGAAATGGGATATAAGGAGGTTGAAAAATATTTACTTTATATTGATGAAGAAGTTGAGGTTGTTAAGGTTTTAAATACTGATTAGTCCTGTCTATAAACTAAGCATTTAGTGCTTTTTTAAAAAATAACAAATGTCAAGCACCAAATTTCAAATAAATTCCAATTTTCAAAATTCAA
>CAZREZ010000366.1:0-3429 GCA_964599115.1 uncultured Bacteroidales bacterium | reverse complement strand
TTTAGATTTAAATAAACAATTTACTAAAATAAATAACCCGTAAAAAATCGCTGAAGTTTCGGGACTAAAATTCAATCAATCAAAAATAAATATGAAATCGTTAATCGTTGTTCGATATTCAAAAAAACAAAGTTTTACAAGATAATAGTATAAATTTTGTTATATCAACGCTGTAAGGTCTTTTCCCGAAGGGGTGTGTATGTACAGGCTCTGATAGGTTTTTTTGAAACCTGACAGTGTTTCCCGAAACGTGCAAGCACGACAGGGCAGGCACAGAACCTGTCAGCGTTTAATAATAACCCGTGAATTATTCAGGTTAGTATAAATTTAAGAAAAAAGGATTTTGATTTTTAAAAAATGTTATATTTGAAAAATTTTCAACTACATTTGTCATAAATGACATTGTGAAATTTATTACGTATTAGAAATAATCTGTGAAAACCAAACCAAATATCTATTTAGCTAAAGATTTTCACCGTGGAAAAGCTATTATTACATTGCGATTTGGCTATAACCAAGAGCTGATAAACCGTATTAAAAATATTGGTAGCGCCAGGTGGAGTCAAAGCAAAAAATGCTGGTATTTTATACAAGGAGAATTTCATTTACCTTCCGTTTATGAAGCTTTAAAACCCGTATCAGATATTGATGTTTCTGCATTGAAAAACAATAGCAAGATTGTCAGGATCAATCAAAAGCAAAAAATCGTTACAAAACCAAAAGTAAAATTGCCGTCAGCCTATCTCAATATGCTTGACCAAAGACGATACAGTGAAAGTACAAAAGCAACCTACACTAATTATTTTGGGGATTTTGTAAGGCATTTTGATGATAAGGATTTGGCAAACATTTCTGTAGAAGATATTAATAACTACCTTCTGGATTTAATCAGAAAGCAAAAAATATCTCCAAGCCAACAAAATCAACGCATCAATGCTATTAAGTTTTATTATGAAAAGGTATTGGGAAAAGAGAAGTATTATTTTAAAATTGAAAGAGCAAAAATATCAAATCCTCTGCCTAATGTATTATCGACTAATGAAATAAAGCGGATGATTGATAATACAAAAAACGTTAAGCATAAATGCATTATCAGTATACTATACTCTGCTGGTTTACGTAGAAGTGAGTTGGTAAATCTTAAGTTAACCGATATTTTATCGGGTCAAATGCAAATAAAAGTACGTAATAGTAAAGGAAATAAAGATCGTTATGTTGGTCTTTCAAAACATCTTCTTCAACAATTGAGGAATTATTTACATATATATAAGCCAAAGGAATGGCTAATAGAAGGACAAAAAGGAGGCAAATACAGTTCAGAAAGTATTTTGAAAGTTGTTAAAGCTTCAGCAAAAAAAGCAGGAATTACAAGAAATGTAACACCACATATGCTCAGGCATTCATTTGCTACACATCACCTTGAAAGTGGAACAGATTTAAGATATATTCAGGAATTTCTTGGGCATAACAGTTCAAAAACCACAGAAGTTTATACGCATGTAGCTAAAACAGATTTCAGCAAATTCAAGAATCCTTTAGATGAGCTATACAATGATAGTAATTAAAAAAATTTTAAGGTACGCTTATTACACCCATATTGGAAAATATAGTTACCTTTGCACACAGATATAGAAAAAATAAACGTAATAGTAACTATACTCATACGTTAGCGTTCATGCTTAAAAACAGACAGACAACGTGAAAATGAAATGACAGACATTAACAAAATGACAGAATTTTTAAAATAAAACCTAAATTCAAGTAATTAATGTAACTATTGAATAAATGACAAAAATAAATTAATATTTTTGAGGATAATTAAAAAAAAGAAATAATTTATAATTATGAATGTTACCTGTCTTACTGCTCTTAAACCGAGGCGCATATCTCGTAAAATTTTTGTGGGAAATATTGGTATTGGTGGTGATGAGCCTATACGTGTTCAAACAATGACGAATACTGATACTTCAGATATCAATTCTACTGTTCAGCAAATCATAAAATGTGTAAATGAAGGTTCAGAATTAGTAAGACTTACAACAAAGTCAGTTGAACAAATAAAAGCTATAAAAGCTATAAAAGAGGTTTTACAAAAAGAATTCAATTGTGATGTACCATTAATTGCAGATATTCATAATGAAACCTCATTGGCTATTAAGGCACTGGAGTATGCGGATAAAATCAGGCTTAATCCAGGAAATCTTATTGATAAGAAAAGAATAAATGAAAAGGGAATTTTAACTGATGAAGAATATAATAAGGAACTTCACCATATCGAAAAAGGATTAATTCCTTTCATTGAAGCTGTTTCAAAAGTTAAAAAACCTATTCGTATTGGTTCAAATCATGGATCGCTTTCAAAGAGAATTATAGAAAAATATGGTAATACACCAAAAGGGATGGTTGAAAGCGTTATGGAATATTTACGGGTATTCTATAAATATAATTTTCATGATATTGTAGTGGCACTTAAAGCCTCAGATCCATTAATTATGATTGAGGCAAATCGCTTACTTGCTAAGGTAATGGAACAGGAAAAAATGGATTATCCTATTCATCTTGGTGTTACTGAGGCAGGAAGTGGGGAAGATGGACGTGCGAAATCAATAATAGGGATTGGAACTTTATTATTAGAAGGAATTGGGGATACTATTCGGGTATCATTAACAGAAGATCCTGAAAAAGAAATACCTGTATGTTACACTATATTACAAGCCACAAGAAGACGAATTACTAAGGCAGAATTTATATCGTGCCCTTCTTGCGGTCGTACACTATACAACATTGAGAAAGTCGTGCAAATTATTAAAAATCGTTTAGAACATTTAAAAGGGTTACATATTGCGGTTATGGGTTGTATTATTAATGGACACGGAGAAATGGCTGGTGCTGATTTTGGTTATGTTGGAAGTGCTCCCGAAAAAATCAATCTCTATTACAAGGAAACACTTGTCAAGCGCAATGTGAATGAAAATGAGGCAATTGACGAACTTATTGCATTAATAAAGGAAAAGGGGAAGTGGACAGAAAAATAAAACAATTATGTTAAATTAGAACAATTTATTTCGACGGTTTTATAGAATTTTGCAAAAAAAAATCATTTTTTCAATTCACGAAAGTAAAACACTAAATAATTTATGGAAGATAAAGAATTAAGAGAATTAAAAGAAGAAAGACTAAAAACTGTTTACGAACAAGCAGCAGTACAGCATAGGTATTTCTTAAATTGGAGATATTTAATTACAGCAGGTTACATTGCTATTACAGGTGCAATAATTGTTTTTGGTGGAAATTGTTATAAAGAGACTTACCATTTAAATCGCTTTTTTTTCGTTATTCCTTTTACACTTATTGTAATAACCTTGATATTTTGGCGTGTGCCTTGAATACCGATAATAAACGAATTATCGGCAGTGCTAAATTATGACA
>CAZREZ010000365.1:0-3432 GCA_964599115.1 uncultured Bacteroidales bacterium | reverse complement strand
CGTTTCCAAGGCAATTTTATTTTGCAGTAATTCGCAATTAATGTATTTGGATTTTGGATAATTTTTGAACTGAACTTCATAAATTAAGTAAAATTTATGAAGTGAGTTTAACAAATTATACGAAAAATAAACTTCAAATAGTTTTGTTTTTCCAGTGAATGGTATTGTGCGTGGAGGTTTTATTTTGAGGGGGAATAGATGGGAGCTATTTAAAAAAATAAGAATTGTGAAAAAGGGGAATATTATGTTTTTTTGGTCAGCATGAATACCCTTGTTAGCCAATTTTTTATTACTTTATTATTTGTTCATATTCATCATGATTTCCAATCCATACCCAAATTAAATCATCTCAGTCTTTTATTGCAAGAGCTCTATAACTCAGTCCTATTCGTATAGACCAAAAAAAACCAATTTTTTTAAAAAATAGCGAAGGATGACGAGGATTATTTTTTAAAAGTTTAAATTTATCATCAGCAACCTTTTGAATATGAGACGGAAGGTTATCAAAACATTTCCAAAAACGAGAACTTGTTCTGTGCATTTATAATGCCTTTAAAATATTATTTTTATTTTCTTGAATAGCTTCTTTTGCCAGAAAATCTAATTTCCCCGAATTTGAATCCTCTTCGATTTTTTTATCCCATAATTCCCAATCTTTTTCAGCAAACCATTTTCTCAAACTTATGAATTTTTGTCTTGGTAATCCTTCAATTTCTTCTTTTATTTCAGCAAGCGTAGTCATTTTTAACTCCTTTTATTTTTAATTAACTAAAATATATTCAACTGCAATTATAAGTATAATACTCAAAAAATGCAAATAAAATCCGAATATATCGGCTGCCCGCCCGACAAACATCCTGATGAATAGTATTTTGCGTGGAAGTTTTATATTGAGGGGGAATAGATTGGGATTATTAATAAATCTAACATCAATTCTCAAATATTGCATATGTTTCTCACTCATTTTTGCTGACTGCTGAGTGCTGATGTATATCAAAAGAAAGAGGCAAAGAAAAAGCAGTCAGGTGAAGAATGGTTGTTAGCTGGCTTTACTTGCACCATATTTTTAGCCTTTCTTTATATTCTAACAGTATTATTGAAAGAATATCGCTAGTTTCTTTAAAGTAATTTGCATTTTCATTATCGCAAAATAATTTATGGCTTTGTAAAAAACGGCCTCCAGATATACTTCTGTGCAACAATGGAATAATATTAACAGAATTTATATTAAAATTGGAAGTTCTTGCTCGAAATTGTTTTCCAAGCTCTTTTGTATTCCATAAACCATATTTTTCGATTGTAGTGTTTTCTAAACATCTTCTTGCAAACTCAAATGAGAATGAACCAAAAGAAAATATTATTTTAGGTCTGTATTTTTGAATATCATTTTTGTATAAAAATATTTCTCTTGTGATTTCTTCTCCCCAATTCTTAATATTCAGATTAGGTTTAAGTTCAGGATTTTCTATTGCATTTCTTATATAGATTTTATTAGTATCCATTCTCAACTTATTTTTTAAGTATAACACTTCTTGAATATTGTAAAATATTGGTGTGATTATGTTGTGTCTGATAGGATGTCTTGCATCAAAAGGATACGATAAATCATTCACCCAATTTTTTGGATTTGAATCACCAAGTAACCAAATTTCATATGTCTTTCGTCCAATTTCTTTATCCAAATCAAATCCTTTTCTAATATGGTTTTGCTCCAATAATTGAAGAAATGCCATACTCAGCATTCGTTGGTGCATATCCGGTTTCAAAACTCTCAATAACTTTTAACTTTTTCTTTGGGAATTTTTTATAAATTGTAATTGTTTCTGCTGATAGAGCTGTCCAAGTTTCAGAATAGTAATTTAATTTGACAACTAAATCTTTATAGTCTATATTTGAATGATTTTTTACTGAAATAAATAAGTAACCTTTGCCATATTCGTCATCAAACCAAACATCTTTCGTCATTTCTATATATTTAGTAGGATTTTCTTTCTGGTCTATAATTTTTTTCTCCTGAATTATTTTTTCAAAATCTTCAGGTTTATTTGTTTCATTTGGCCAAACTTTAAGTTTCGTTTTTGCAATATCGTACCATTGTCTGTTGTTTTCAGTTGCAATATTTATAAATTGTTTATAATAGTCCTTTGCCTTTTTTAAATCTTTTAGCTCATAAAATATAAATGTGCTAAACAATAAAATGAAGTTGAAACCGAGTTGCTGTTGGGATATTTTTCAATCACTTTTTTATATGCTGATATAGATTTTTCAAATTCATAAACATTTGAATAGGCTGTTCCAAGCAACTTTTGTGCATCATCAGCTAAAGAGCTTTCAGGGTATTTTTTTATAAACTCTTTAAGTCCTGAAATAGCTTGATATGTTTTTTCATTATACCATAATTTGTGTGCTTTTTTATAATAGTATTCTTCGTCTTCTGTAGGTTGTTTTTCCTCAACAGGAAGTTTTAATTTTACAGTATCAACTTTTGTTGAATGCAATAAGTGATTTGCGTTTTTCTTTGATAATACTTCTTTCTCTTTTCTATTTTCACATGCTAAAATCAAAACCGTCAAAACAAGTATTTTACTCTTTAACATATTATACCTATTTTTAATTGCCAACTAACATATTATTAAGCTACAAATATTTGCATAATAAACCTAAAATGCAAGAAAAAATGTAATCAAATTAATGTTTTATTTAATAAATAAAAGGTTTGCCAATCTATAAAGGTTAATAAATTATACGAAAAAACTTCAAATAATTATGTTTTTTCTCTGTCAATCCAATAATCCGGTTTACGATGTTGATGTGCCACAGCAATTACAAATATATGATCACTTTCTACAGAATACAATAGCTTGTATGGAAATTTATGAAGCAAACATTTTCTAACATCGCCAAGTTCCAATGACCAAGCTTCAGGATATTCAGAGATTCTTATTACAGCCTTTTTGACCTCTTCTTTAAATTTCCATCCAAGCCCCTTGTATTCGAGCTCATAAAAATGCATTGCATCTTCCAACTCCAATTTTGCATATTTTTAGAAGATGACTTTCATTAATAATCCTTAAATATTTCCTCCATAGGAATTCCTTTAAGACTTCCTTCTTTATATGCCTTGAGTCTTTTTTCTGCTTCTTTCGCCCATATCTCATCAATTTTTTGATCAGGCTCATCAAGGCTCTTCAGCAAACCTTCAATGATCATAAATCGCTCTTCGGGTTTAAGGGCCATGGCTTGTCCTAATATTTCTTTGCTGCTCATATTATTTTACCTCCATCTTATTAAGCAGCAAATATACGTATAATATACGTAATATGAAAGAAAAACCGTAATCAGTCCCGTACTCCCATGATCTTCCCCCCTAAAACCTTCCTAATTTTCTACCATTTGAATTGCATCTAGGGGGCAAACCTGAAAACAAAGAGA
>CAZREZ010000364.1:0-3441 GCA_964599115.1 uncultured Bacteroidales bacterium | reverse complement strand
ATGACCCGAAAAAAGGGAAAACCTATAGTTGTTATATGAAATTTGAAGATGAAAATAATCTTAATAAATTAAAGATAAGAGGATATGTCGGCATTTCATGGATTGGGCGGACAACATACTGGACAAGGGTTGGAGAATGATGTTAATTATGATATTAAAAAATGAACAGAATTTCAGTCCGGATAAATGGCATTAGCAAAAGCTATAATAATGTTAAAGCTCTTGATAATATTAATCTTTCTATAAAGAAAGAGGAATTATTTGGATTTATCGGACCTGACGGTGCAGGCAAGACTTCATTATTCAGGATTTTAACAACATTATTATTTCCGGATAAAGGAACTGCAAAAGTAGAAAATTTTGATGTAGTTGCTGATTATAAGGAAATCAGAAAAATTGCGGGTTACATGCCGGGCCGGTTTTCACTTTATCAGGATTTATCAGTTAAGGAAAACCTGAATTTTTTTGCAAGTATTTTCAAAACTACTGTTCAGGAAAATTATGAACTGATAAAAGATATTTACAGCCAGATAGAACCTTTTAAAAACAGGCTGGCAGGAGATCTTTCAGGTGGAATGAAGCAAAAATTAGCCCTTTCATGTGCTTTGATTCACAAACCCGAAGTATTATTCCTTGATGAACCAACAACGGGTGTTGATGCAGTTTCACGAAAAGAATTCTGGGAAATGCTTAAGCGATTAAAAGAAAAAGGAATAACCATTTTGGTTTCAACACCATATATGGATGAGGCAAGCCTTTGCGACAGAGTAGCTTTAATTCAAAATGGAAAGATCATGAGTGTTGAAACACCTCAAAATATTATTGATGATTTTAAATATCCCTTAGCAGCAGTTCAAACAAATAACATGTACGAATTACTTTATGATTTAAGACGAAATAAAAATGTTTATTCAGCTTTTCGTTTTGGGGAGTCTATTCATATAACTGAAAGGAAATCGTTAATCAATACTGATGAAATTAAAGAATATCTTAAATCAAAAGGTCATAAGCAAATTGATATTAAAATTATAAAGCCAAACATTGAAGATTGTTTTATGGCTTTGATGGAACAACAATAATAAAATTAAATAAATGTCATTTACCGAAAATATAATAAGAGTTGAAAATATGACGAAAAAGTTTGGCAATTTTATTGCTAACGACAAGCTTACTTTTAAAGTAAAAAAAGGTGAGATTTTTGGGTTTTTGGGAGCAAACGGAGCAGGTAAAACAACAGCTATAAAAATACTTTGCGGACTTTCTTCACCAACTTCAGGGAATATTGTAGTTGCCGGATTTGATGTTTATAAACAAACCGAACAGATAAAACGTAATATCGGTTATATGAGTCAAAGATTTTCATTATATGAAGATCTTACTGTTAATGAAAATTTCAGGTTTTTCGGTGGAATATACGGATTATCAGCCAAAGAAATTAAAAGTAAAACAAACTTTTTTCTGAAAAAATTAGACCTTGAAAATTCAAAGGATAATATTTTAAGTTCATTGCCTTTGGGATGGAAACAGAAACTGGCATTTTCAATAGCGGTCATGCACGAGCCGAAAATAGTTTTTTTAGATGAGCCAACCAGTGGTGTTGATCCAATAACCCGGCGACAATTCTGGGACATGATTTATGAAGTGGCAAACAATGGAATAACAGTTTTTATTACCACACATTATATGGATGAAGCAGAATATTGCCAACGCATTTCCATTATGGTAGACGGAAAAATTAAGGCTTTGGATACACCAAAAGCTCTGAAAATGAAATATAATGCAACATCAATGGAAGAAGTGTTTTTGAAAATTGCCAGAAACTAAATGAAGTCGGGCTAAAGCCCGAAGGAAGTTAGGAAATTTATACCCTGACTTAAAAGTCGGGGTTAGTCAAATTGCTTGCTAAATTAGTTGATTTAACATTAATTCAAAAAAATAATAACTAAAACTATCTATGAACAGATTTTGGTCATTTGTTAAAAAAGAATTTTATCACATTTTTCGTGATCCCAGAACCATGCTGATATTGTTTGGTATGCCAATAGCCCAGATTTTAATTTTTGGTTACGTGGTTACTAATGAAATCAAGGATGTAAGGATAGGTATTTATGACCAATCAAAAGATGATGTAACACGTGAAATCACAAATAAAATACTTTCTTCGGGATATTTTTTATTAAATAATAATTTAAATACAGACAAAAATATTGAAGAAATCTTTAAAGAAGGGAAAGTAAAAGAAGTAATAATTTTTGAACCTGATTTTGAAAAAAAAATGATTTCAAACGGGTCAGCAGCGATACAACTGATTGCTGATGCATCGGATGCAAATACAGCCAATTTGATAGTTAATTATACACAGGCAATAATTTTTGATTATATTAAAAAGAAAAATACCGGTATTCAATATCCATTACAGATAATTCCCGAAGTAAGAATGTTGTATAATGAGGAACTAAAAGGAGTATACATGTTTGTGCCCGGAACTATGGCACTGATATTAATGTTGATTTCAGCAATGATGACATCAATTTCTATTGCTAGAGAGAAAGAACTGGGCACAATGGAAGTTTTACTCGTCTCACCATTACGTCCGGCACAGATTGTTCTTGGTAAAGTAACTCCTTATGTTGTATTATCATTTATAAATGCAGTGACAATTATTTTACTTGGATATTTTGTTTTTAACGTTCCTGTTAAAGGAAGTATTGTTTTATTACTTGCCGAAAGCATGTTGTTTATTCTTTTAGCATTGTCAATAGGTATTTTTATATCTACGGTAATTAAATCTCAGCAAATGGCTATGTTTATTTCAATGTTTGCTCTAATGATGCCTACTATCCTTTTGTCGGGTTTTATTTATCCGATAGAAAACATGCCTGAAATTTTACAATGGTTTTCATATATTATTCCGCCCAGATGGTTTATTATTATTATTAAAAATATAATGCTGAAAGGCACAGGTTTTCTTTATGTATGGAAGGAAACCTTGATTTTATCAGGAATGACAATATTTTTTATCGCATTAAGTATAAAGAAATTTAAAATACGTTTATGAACAATACAGTTTAGTTAGTATGCGAACGATTTTATATATATTACAAAAAGAATTTATTCAGATTTTCAGGAATAAAGTAATGTTGCCGGTTATCTTTATTCTTCCTGTAGTTCAGTTGGTTGTGCTTGTATTTGCTGCAACAATGGAAATGAAGCATATTGATATGTATATTGTTGATAAAGACCTTTCTGCTACCTCAAGACAACTTATAAATAAATTTGAAGGTTCTCCTTTTTTCTTTATTAAAAAAAACTCCTTTTCAATTAAGGAAGCTAAAAATGAATTATTAAAAGACAAGGCAGATATTATTCTTAATATTCCTTCAGGTTTTGAAGAATTACTTATGAAAGAAAATAAATCAAAAATTCAGTTATTGATTAATG
>CAZREZ010000363.1:0-3454 GCA_964599115.1 uncultured Bacteroidales bacterium | reverse complement strand
ATAATATTATTTACTAAGAAATTTTCATTGTTAATTTAATACTGATTAGCTACAAAAATAATTATTACTAACGAAATATATAATTTATAAATTGTTTATTCCCATTCAATAGTAGCTGGTGGTTTTGAACTTATATCATAAACTACTCTGTTCACACCTTTCACTTTATTAATAATATCACTCGAAATCTTAGCAAGGAAATCATAAGGAAGGTGCGACCAGTCGGCAGTCATACCATCTGTTGAGCCTACCGCCCTCAATGCTACAACATTTTCATAAGTTCTTTCATCACCCATCACACCTACTGATTGAACAGGTAGTAAAATTGCTGCTGCCTGCCATACTTTATCATATAAGTCATATTTTTTCAAACCTTCAATATATAAATAATCCACATCCTGCAAGATACGAACTTTCTCTCTGGTAACTTCACCCAGAATCCTTATTCCCATGCCGGGACCCGGAAAAGGATGCCTGCCAAGTATCTCGGGCGGCATAGCAAGTGCTTTTCCTATTCTTCTAACTTCATCCTTAAATAAAGAATTTAATGGCTCAATAACTTTAAGATTCATAAAATCGGGTAACCCACCTACATTGTGATGGGATTTTATTGTTGCTGATGGTCCGTTAACAGAGATCGATTCAATAACATCCGGATAAATCGTTCCCTGTGCCAGCCACTCAACACCTTTAATCTTATGAGCTTCTTCATCAAAAACTTCAATAAATGTATTACCAATAATTTTTCTTTTCTTCTCAGGCTCGGAAATATCTTTCAAAGCATCCAGAAAACGATCTTTTGCATCAACACCTTTTACATTCAGTCCTATATTTTTATATTGATCCAAAACGCTTTCAAACTCAAATTTCCTTAATAAGCCGTTATCAATAAAAATGCAAAACAAATTATCTTCAATAGCTTCATATAACAGCATTGCTGCAACCGACGAATCAACACCACCTGATAAACCTAACACAACTTTATCATTTCCAATTTTTTTTATCAAATTATCTATTGTTGATTTAATAAACGAATCGGGTGTCCATGATTGCGAACAGCCGCAAATATTAACTATAAAATTTTTTAGTAAAACACTTCCTTCGGGTGTATGATAAACCTCCGGGTGAAACTGGATACCAAAAGTTTTCTCATTTTTAATCTGATATCCTGCTACTTTAACATCAGTTGTGCTGGTTATAATTTCGTAATTTTGGGGGATACTTAGAATAGTGTCACCATGCGACATCCAAACCTGACTATCATTTGAAATTCCTTTAAGCAAAGGACTTTTACGATCAATATATAAAAGATTAGCCCTTCCGTATTCCCTGTTTTTTGACTTACGAACTTCTCCTCCATCCACATGAGCGATATATTGAGCACCATAACAAACTCCGAGAACAGGTATTTTTGATTTAATCAATTCAAGCCCGGGTTTTGGAGAATCTATATCCATAATTGAATATGGACTTCCGGAAAAAATCACTCCTTTCACATTTGAAGTAATTACTGGAATTTTATTAAAAGGATGTATCTCGCAGTAAACATTTAATTCCCTCACTCTGCGAGCTATCAATTGTGTGTATTGTGAACCAAAATCCAGAATTAATATTGTTTCTTCCATTGAGACATTACTCTATAATTTAATATTTTTTGCAGCCTAATATTGCAATTATCAAATAAACTTACAAATTTAAAATTAAGAATTCAGAACTCAAAATTTAATTATTATTTTACCATGAAAATATTAATTTAGCAGTCGGAAATATTTAATTATTTATTATTTAGCCTGAATAATTCAAGGATTATTTTTAAACGCTGACAGGTACTGCAAACACTGTCAGGTTTCAAAAACCTGTCAGAGTCTATACATACGCATCCCTTCGGGAAAAGACCTGACAGCATTGGTATAACAAAAGTTATGAATAGGTTGGGCTAGATTTAAAATCCATCAACTGTGAATAAAAAAAGAAAACAAAAAAAGAAAAAAACAGGTATAATAAAAAAAATATTATTAATCCTTTTATCAATAATCTTACTATTGATCATTGCCGGTCTCATAAGTTTTTATTCATGGAGAAGCAACTTAATAAGCAACCTGGAACACGGGAGTCAAATTATTCAAACTTCAGTTGGTCCGGTTGAGTATGCCAAAATGGGCAAAGGACCTGTGATATTGATTTCGCATGGAGGGGCTACAGGCTATGATAATATTTACATGTATAAAGATTTAGTTAATGAAGGATTTACATTGGTTTGCCCGTCTCGTCCGGGATACCTTCGTACACCTTTAGACGTAGGGCCTACTTTTGAAGAGCAGGCAGATATGATGGCTTCTTTGCTGGACGCCCTTAATATAAAAGAAAAAGTATTTATGATTGGTATATCTCTTGGCGGTCCCGCTGCACTGCAATTTGCACTCCGATATCCCGACCGCTGCAAAGGATTGATAATGCAGGATGCTGTAAGTAAAAAATATCTTCCAAATCAGAAAGCTAAAGATTCTTTTTGGGAGAAATTATTCTTATCAAATTTTAGTAGTGATCTGTTTGGATGGAAACAATACCTGGCAGTAAAATATGCCCCGGCTTCAGTGTTTGATGAATACCTTCAGATTGCAACTTTTTACGATAAAGATAAAATAAAGCAGCTTGCTCATGAAATAATGAAAGATCCAAAAGAGATTGAAAAATTGAAATCATTAATTAATACGATTTCTCCAATGAGCAAACGAAAAATCGGGTTAGACAGCGAAATAGAATATGCAGCAAAAATACCGAGATACCCACTTGAAAAAATAAAAGTTCCAACGCTTGTTACACATAGTAAGGTTGACAGCGATGTTGAATTTGACAATGGTGAATTCGTTGCTAAAACCGTCCCCAAAGCCGAATTTTATATATTTGACGGTTTAGGACATTTATTTTGGTTTGGAAATGAATGGCCAGTAATTTATTCAAAAATGGTCTCATTTCTGAAAAAACATTCAAAACCAGCAACTGTCATTAAAAACAAATCTTTGCTTGAAATAACATGGGTAAGTATAATGGATGGCTCCATGCTGACAATAAACTCCAACGGTACATTTACTATTGACTTCCCTTCAGTTGAATCTACAAAAAGCACCAAAGGCACTTATAAAATTAAAGGAAATAAAATTATCTTTCTTTACAAACCAGATTCAGATATATGTGATGGAATTGAAGGAACTTACCGTATAAATTTAAAAGATAATGTTCTTGAATTTTCATTAATTTCAGATAAATGCAAATCAAGAAAAAAACATTTTAAAGAAGAGTGGTTTAGGTTATAAAGTGGAAATTTTGCATTTTGCACTTTTTACTTCTAAAAAATCAAAACCGCTTTATAAACCGATAAATTACCTCTTTCATGTTTTATTGCCAGCTTAAAATTATTTTTTCCTTTTTTCATTCTGTTATCAATAAAATATGT
>CAZREZ010000362.1:0-3456 GCA_964599115.1 uncultured Bacteroidales bacterium | reverse complement strand
TAATCCGCAGGGGGCAACATCAGGTTCGCGCCGTGTTAATCGCGGCGGCAGTTGGTACTACATCGCGATGATCTGTCGTGTGGCTGATCGCTACTACCGCAGCCCCGACGATCGCCGCAGCTACATGGGCTTCCGCCTGGCTCTCGTCCCGTAGTTTACCCTGTGAAATAATTTTAAATTTTCATCATGCAGTATTATTATGTATATGTACTTTTAAGCTTTAAAGATGGCAAAAAATATACGGGTTATACAAAAAATTTAAAATTAAGATTTGACCAACACAACAAAGGGGAAGTTAAATCGACAAAAAGCAGAAGACCGTTAAAATTAATATATTTTGAAGCATGTTTAAATCAGCAGGATGCAACACACCGGGAAAAATATTTAAAAACACATTATGGGAAAATGTATTTAAAGAACAGGCTCAAATCTTATTTCACAGGGTAAAATGGAAGGTTATTTGGTTTTTCCTTTGAGTTTACCCCGTTGAATGCGGAGCGAATTCAATGGGGCTATGAGAGGTTTGCCAAAAAAGGAGTGAGGGACGAACGACTGAAAAGTCAAACCGATAATAATAAATACCGCCTGCCTGTGCTGAGCGTAGTCGAAGTGTGGCAGTCGAATTTTTTTTGTCCAAACGGGGTTTATATTCCCCAATTTATATTACTTTTAGGGATTATATTCCGTAAAAAGTATTACTTTTGGGGAATTGAAATTACAACAATGATAAAAAGAGATTTATATAAGGTATTAAATAAGCGCATTAGCGACAAAAAAGCAATTATTATTGTCGGGGCGAGACAAGTAGGAAAAACAACTTTTATTGAAAATATCCTGAAAGACAAAGATTATTTACTGATTGATTGTGATGACCCCACTACCAAAGAACAGATAGAGAATGCAAATACGGAAACTCTAAGGCGTATCATCGGAAACAAAACTATTGTATTTTTTGACGAAGCTCAAAGGATTAAAAATATCGGGTTGATTTTAAAAATAATAATTGACAGGATTAAAAATGTAAAGATATTTGTTTCAGGCTCTTCCTCTTTAGATTTACTGGATAGTATTAATGAACCGCTTACCGGCAGAAAGTGGGAATTTTCGCTTTTTACATTGAGTTGGAATGAACTAACCAATCATTACGGTCATTTAACAATGTTACAACAATTGGAAACAAGACTCATTTATGGCAGCTACCCCGAGGTTGTTACCACTGTTGGAGACGAAGAAGAAGTATTGAAACAACTTTCATCAAGCTACCTTTATAAAGATATATTAAAACTTAACGGGATACGTAAGCCGGAGATTCTTGAAAAGTTGTTGCAGGCATTAGCATTTCAAGTAGGAAGTGAAGTCTCATTCACCGAATTATCAAACATTTTAAAGATTGATAAAAAAACCATAGAATCTTATATCCAGCTTTTGGAAAAATCTTTTATCATTTTCAAGCTCAATCCTTTCAGCAGAAATTTAAGAAACGAGATAAGTAAAAAAAGAAAAATCTTTTTTTATGATAATGGTATTAGAAATGCAATCATATCCAATTTCAACTCTTTAAGACTCCGGCAAGATACAGGCATTTTATGGGAGAACTTTTTAGTTAGCGAACGTATCAAATATTTGCACTACCATAGGATATCGGCCAATATTTATTTTTGGCGGACAAAACAAAAACAGGAGATTGACTTTATTGAAGAAAGAGGAGGGAAAATTTATGCTTATGAATTCAAATTTAATCCGCGAAAAAAAACAAAAATACCCAATGTATTTGAAAGACAATATAGCCCGGTATTTTCAATAATTAACAAGGATAATTTTTACGAGTTTTTAAGTTAAATTCCACAATATAAATTTCATTAATTTAGCAGCATAAAAATAAATAACATTTCTAATGCAAAAATCTTTATTCTTCATTGTATTAATTGTTATTTCACTGAATCTATCAGCACAAATTGCCGTTGAATCTTTTCGTGTTTTACCCACTGATCAAACCGCACGAATAACCGATCCGGTTATAGATCAAAATGGTGAGAAATGTGCATTGATCAAGGTAGTTTCAACTATGCAAGGTTTACTTTTTGAAGGGGGAATGCTGGGCATTATGAAGAGAGAATGGAAAAACGGAGAGTACTGGGTATATGTTCCCCATGGCGCAAAAAAAGTAACCATCAAACACGATCAACTTGGTGTATTACGAGATTACATATACCCGGAAGCCATCCATGAAGCCACGGTGTATGAGATGGTGCTTACTACAGGGACAGTAGAAACCATTGTTAAGAAACCTAAAATAGAAAGCGTATGGCTGATGGTCAAATCCAATCCCACCGGTGCAGATCTTTATATTGACGACACCTACGTTGGGCAAACTCCTTTTCAGAAAAAACTGAAGAAACAGAAATATAATTTCCGGCTTTCAAAAGCCAAATACCAACCCAATGCAGGTGTGGTTGACCTGACAGACATTGAGGATAAAAAGCAATTGGATATCAGCCTGAAACCCGATTTTGGTAGTGTTTACATTACAACCGAACCCGAAAGCGGCGCTGAAGTTATTTTAGATGATCATAATACCGGAAAGAACACACCCTGCACAATAAATGAAGTAAGATCGGGAACACACCGTATCACCCTAAGGCGCGAATGGTACGAACCCGTGGTTAAAGAATTTGACCTGGCAGCAGAAGAAGAAAAAACCATTAATGTTAACCTGGTTCCCTCTTTTGGCGAATTAAATATAACAAGCGATCCTGAAGCAGACATATTAATAGATAACCAGAAGAAAGGCTACGGGCAATATAGTTGCCGGCTATCTCCCGGCATTTATTCAATAAAAGCCCAAAAAGCAAAACACCATAATGATGAACAAAGCGTTGAAATTATTGTAGGGGATGTAAAAAACATAAGCCTCAATCCCCAACCACAATATGGCACTTTGGACATTGCCAGCACCCCATGGGAAGCGGATATTATCATTGATGGCAAAAACTATGGTAAAACGCCCAAAACCATTGAAAACCTTTTGGTAGGCACATATACGGTAAAATTTACCAAAGATGGCTATTCCCCCCTTACCAAAACCATTACCATAGAAGAAGGACAGACAGAAAGCATAAATGTAGAACTATCCTCCGGCAAACAAATTACAATAAACAGCACACCCCAAGGAGCAAAACTATATATTGATAATAATTACAAAGGCACAACACCTTATTCTACAGAACTCTCCTTTAGAAAATACAATGTAAAATTTACCAAAGATGAATACAAAGATTTAGCCCAAAGCATAGAAATTGAAAAATATACCAACAACATAAATCTGACTCTAAAAAGCATTATTAAAGAAATACCCGGAATGGTATTAGTAAAAGGCGGCACTTTTAAAATGGGAAGTAACAATGGTGATAGCGATGAAAAGCCAATACATACAGTAACGGTAGATGATTTTTATAT
>CAZREZ010000361.1:0-3495 GCA_964599115.1 uncultured Bacteroidales bacterium | reverse complement strand
TTTTTTAGTATTAACTTATATTGCATTATTTTTTAAATATTTTTATAAAAAATTAGATTTAAAGCCTGCTAAAAACGATTTAACATTTTTAATGTTGATTTGGTTTTTATATTCTATTTTTGAATTTTTTAATCCTGAAGCATTAAGCAGAACCGCATGGTTTTATGCAATGCGTGGTATGAGTTTATATCCGTTGCTTGTAATACCTCTTGCATTTTTATTGTTTAATAAAGTTAAATATTTTTATATATTCCTGTATATCTGGGGTACAATGTCAATACTTGCCACAATTAAAGGTTGGATGCAGTTGGATATCGGACCAGACTATGCTGAACAACGATGGCTTGATCAGGTAGGTGCTATTACGCATATCCTTTTTGGAGAACTAAGGGTGTTTTCATTCTATAGTGATGCCGGACAGTTTGGTGCTGCACAGGGTGCTGCCGGCATAGTTGGAATAATTTGTGCAATTAATTCAAAGAAGTTTGCTGAAAAAATATTTTTCTGGATAATGGGAATAACCGGATTATATGGAATGATGATATCAGGTACGAGAGGGGCCATAATAGTCCCAATGATAGGATTTTTTGTATATATTATTCATAGAAAAAATCTCAGGGTAATTATTATTGGCTCATTATTGCTTTTCGCTACTTATGCATTTTTTAAATATACTTTTGTAGGACAGAATGTTTCCCAAATAAGAAGAATGAGAACCGCCTTTCACCCTGATACAGATGCTTCACTGCAGGTTCGTTTGGAAAACCGTAGAATTTTAAAAACATACCTTGCAACCAGACCTTTTGGAGGTGGGATAGGTAGTGCCGGTGATTGGGGAAGACGTTTTTCGCCATATGGATTTCTTTCGAATATTGCAACTGATAGCTGGTACGTACAAATTTGGGCTGAACAAGGAATAATCGGATTGACTTTACATTTGTTTATTCTCGCATACATTGTTGCAAAAGGATCGTATTTGATAATGTTTAAAATAAGAAATCCCGAATTGCGGTGGAAGATGAGTGCAGTATTAGCAGGTTTCTGTGGAATTATGGGTTCAAGTTATGGTAATGGTGTTTTAGGACAGATGCCAACCGGAATTATTACATATCTGACATGGGCCTTTCTTTTTATGTCTCCTCAATTTGATGATGAATTAATGGGAGCTACCGAACCCAAACTTCTGAAGTAATATTTTTTTAATCCAGCTTAAACTCTTCCTTCCAATCGGAATCTCCTTTTAATTTTTCCTGTTCTTTTTTATCAAACAGATAATCACCCAAAACAAGATAATCCATTTCAGTACGCATAAAACATCTGTAAGCATCTTCGGGAGTGCAAACAATAGGTTCGCCACGAACATTAAAACTTGTATTTACAATTACTCCGTAACCTGTTTGGCTTTTAAATTCATTAATAAGTTCCCAGTATCGAGGATTGGTGTTTTTATTAACACTTTGTATCCTTGCAGAATAGTCAATATGTGTAATTGCAGGAACATCAGACCTTAAATGATATAATCTTTTATAAAGTTCCATATCATTATATCCTTCAGGAACAGGATTTCTTCTGTCTTCTTTAACAGGAATGACTAAAAGCATATATGGAGAAGTATTATTTAAAACAAAATACTTACTGATATCTTCTTCCAAAACCGTTGGAGCAAAAGGCCGGAATCCTTCCCTGTATTTGATTTTGAGGTTCATTTTTTTCTGCATTTCAGGATTGCGTGCATCACCGAGAATACTTCTATTTCCGAGTGCTCTCGGACCATACTCCATCCTGCCCTGAAACCAACCTACAACATTTCCTTCTGAAATTTTTTCTGCAACAATTTTTATTAATTCATCAAAACTATCATAATGTTTATATTTTGTTTTGTATTTTCTTGCAAGGTTAATGATTTGCTTATCTGTAAATTCAGGTCCTAAATAAGCACCTTTCATTGCATCAGGCTTATTATTTACTATTCTTTTTTTGCCTTTCCAGATATACCATGCAGCATACGCAGCTCCTAATGCACCGCCCGCGTCTCCTGCAGCAGGTTGTATCCAGATATCATCAAATAAACCTGATGATAATAATTTACCGTTTGCCACACTGTTTAATGCTACTCCACCTGCCATTGTCAGATATTTACTATTAGTTAATTCCTTTGCGGTTTTAGCTAATTTTAAAACAATATATTCGGTTATCTGTTGTATGGCTAATGCCATATTCATATATTCCTGTGTTATTTCCGATTCTCCTTTTCTTGGTGGAATACCAAAAAGCTTTTTCCATTTTTTATCGTTGGTCATTCTTAAACCTGTAGCATAATTGAAATATTTCATATTTAAAAGCAATGAACCATCATCCCTGATATCAACGAGTTTGTTAAGGATCTTTTCTTTAAAATCTTTTGTTTGAGAAGATTCGGAATTACCGTAAGGAGCAAGTCCCATAAGTTTGTATTCTCCACTGTTTACCCTGAAACCCGTATAATAAGTAAATGCCGAATAAAGTAAACCAATTGAATGTGGAAAGTGCAATTCTCTTAACATTTCAATTTTGTTACCTTTTCCATGCCCTATAGTTGTAGTTGCCCACTCTCCTACTCCGTCAATAGTTAAAATTGCTGCTTCTTCAAAAGGCGATGGAAAAAAGGCACTTGATGCATGTGATAAATGGTGTTCGGGAAAAAGTATGGGAATTTTTCCTTTCCCTAATTTTGCAAGTTCTTCATTAAGCATTTTTTTCATAAAAAGTTTTTCCTTGATCCAGACCGGGATGGCAGAAAGAAAACTTGTTAATCCTTTTGGTGCAAAGGCATGATAGGTTTCTAAAAGTCTTTCAAATTTCAGATAAGGTTTATCATAAAATACAACGGCCGTCAGATTTTTATACTCAACACCGGCTTCTTCAAGTACATATTTAGCAGCATTTAACGGAAATGAAAAATCGTGCTTTTTTCTTGTAAACCTTTCTTCATGGGCGGCCGCAATAATTTCTCCATCAATAAGAATTGCAGCAGCACTATCATGATAATAAGCTGAGATTCCTAAAATTGTTTCAGGCATAATTATATGTGTTTAAAATAATGTATAAATAAATGGAGCTATTGCCGTACCACTTGTTAAAACGATTAGTACACCTAAAAACAGAAGAACGATAATAAGCGGGAGTAGCCAGAACTTTTTCCTGACTTTCAAAAAATTCCATATATCTTTTAAAAATTCCATATTTTTAAATTTAATTATTAGTCTGATTTAATAAGTAAAATTTCAACAATTTATTTTAGTGTATAAGCTCTCATTCTAATAGTTTCTTATAAAGAACATTTGCAAATATATAATTTGCTTTAGCATTAGAATGAACATCTTCTTGGCTTATCCATAAACTTTCTGGCTTATAGTCTTGCAAATAATCAAGAAGGTCAATAAATCTTACATTTTTCTCTGTAGCAATATTTTCAATATATTTTGTAGCAATACTTAATGGATATTCCTTTATTTC
>CAZREZ010000360.1:0-3535 GCA_964599115.1 uncultured Bacteroidales bacterium | reverse complement strand
GTAATAAGTTGTTGCTCTCCAAAAATAATTTGAGAAAAAATAGTTTTTGAAATAATAAAAATTGCTAAAAGTAATAAGGTTCTTTTCATGGTTTATTATTTTAAAAGAAAAATTTCGTTATTTACCAAACTTCAATTAGATACTCATCCGATGACTTCAAGTCATCGGATGAGTAATAATATTCTTCCAACATTCCTTTACTGAAAGAACTTTATTTGCTCGTAGAAAATACTATCAATTTTTTTACTTAAAGAATCTTGTCCGCTTTCTTTGGCTAATTGACCCAGTCTTTGAATGATGGCCATTGATTGCTGCCTGTCGTTGTCAAAAGATTTTGCTCTTGTTTCATCCAATGAATTATAGTAATCAAGGTTATCTTCATAGATTTCAACGAGGCGTTCAACAATTTTGTTTCCTTTTTCTAAGTCACCTGCCTTATAATATGCATCGGCAAACGGAAGAATATAATAGTCATAAGTAAATTTTTCGTCAGGGAAAAATTCAAGGCATTTATCAAGAACTATTATTGCCGAATCTTTTTTGTTTTCTTTAATAAGAGCCCTTGCCAGTCGTATGTAATTTTGTTTAACAATACCTGAATTTCTGGAGCTTTCCCTGTCAACAGTAACCTTTGGGTCATTCAAATTACCCCATTTAGCTTTGTTGACAAGAATATTAAAAGTTGAGTCAGTGGAAATTCCGCCTAAGCCGCTGACATAATTTTTTGCTTTAACAGGCATGAATTTATAAACAATTCCATGCAGGTGGCAGTATTTATCAACATCAAGTGCTTTATTCAGTGCAGAAGGATTAGCAAAATAAATTGGTCTTTCCCAATTATTGGTAGCCAGGAAATCAAGTAACATCAGGTCGTTTTTATACAAAGCATTTTGCTTGAGTTCCCATTCAATAGAAGGCACAATCTGGTCAGCAAGTTCTATTGGTACAATTCCATTATCAACAAGCTTTGCAGAATCAATAGTAAGTTTAAATTTTTTAGTAGGAATATAATTTATCTTTTCTCCTGATTGCAAAGGAAGTTTGGTTTGTTCGTTATCACTTGCAATAAATCCGATAACATCTTTTAATTCGGTATATCCTTTAATATTTCTGTCATAAAAAGGGATATACTGATTAATACCTTTATTATATTGTTCGGGAGTTAGAGTATATGGCAACGGGTCGGAATCATAGATTTTTGTTCCCAGTTGGTGAATATACCAGTAGCCTGATGACAGCATATAATTAACAACTCTTACGTCGGTTCTTATTCCTTCAACTTCCTGGGCATACCATAATGGAAAAGTATCGTTATCGCCGTTTGTGAAAAGAACAGCATTGGGAGCGCATGAGTTTAAATAATTTGCTGCAAAATCCCTGGCAGCATATTTACCAGAACGGTTATGGTCATCCCAGCCGTCTTTTGCCATAATACCTGGTACAAGTATCAGGCAAACCAATATAGTTGCTATTGCAATAAGTTTATGTTCCTTTATTTTTTTGGCTAATGCATTATATATTGACAAAACTCCCAAACCAATCCATATTGCAAAAGGGTAAAACGAACCTGCATAAGCGTAATCTCTTTCACGTGGCTGATATGGATACTGATTCAAATAAATTACAATAGCTATTCCCATCATAAAAAATAATAAAAATACAACAAAAGCATCCTTTTTATTTGTGTTCAGAAGGAAGAAAAATCCAATTAAGCCGAGTATCAGTGGTAACAGGTAAAATTTATTATGTGCCGGATTATCCATGCTTTCGGGTACTTTGTCAAGGTTTCCCAGCCTCCATTCATCAAGGAATTTAATTCCGCTTATCCAGTTGCCGTGCTCAAGTTCACCCTGACTTTCAATATCATTCTGCCTTCCGGCAAAATTCCACATGAAATATCTGAAATACATGTGCCCTATTTGGTAGGTAAAGAAAAACCGCAGGTTCTCACCGAAAGTAGGTTTGTTAATAACTTCAGTTGAACCGTCCGGTTTAGTATGTCGTATATTAACTCCTTTAATATTACCGTATTTTTTATACATTGAAATATGAGAACTTTTCTGACTGCTCCACATTCGCGGGAAAATAGTTGTAAATTTTGAGTCATATATTGGAACTGTATTTTGGCGGCTATCTGTTATTACATATTTGCCTTTTTTCTTGTCTTTGACATAAACAGGATTTCCATCCCCATAATCGGCAATCGGAGAGTTAAAATATTGGCCGGACATCAGGGGCCAGTCGCCATATTGTTCACGATTTAAATATGATAATAAACTGATTGCGTCTTCGGGGCTGTTCTCATCAATTGGTGTATCAGCATTTGAGCGTATGATTAACAAGAAAAACGAAGAATATCCGATTAAAATAAAAACAAAACACAATATTATTGTATTGAAAATAACCTTTTTTTGTTTTATTGTATATTTTAATCCCCAAACAATAAGTCCAATCAGCAGGATAAAATAAATAATTGTTCCTGTATTAAAAGGTAATCCAATATTATTTACAAAGAACAATTCAAATAGTGATGAAAATTTAACAACCCATGGAATAATAATATACATTACTATTGAAAGAATTAATATAGAGATAACAGCAGTATATATTATTCCCTTTGTAGTTGTTTTGTATTTTTTAAAATAATAAACAAAAGCTATTGCCGGTATTGCCAGGAGGTTTAAAAGGTGTACTCCGATTGATAATCCGATAAGATAAGCAATTAATATCAGCCATCTGAAACCATGTCTTTTGTCAGCAATTCGTTCCCATTTTAATATTGCCCAGAAAACAATTGCTGTAAAAAATGAGGACATTGCATAAACTTCTCCTTCTACAGCCGAAAACCAAAAAGAATCGGAGAAAGTATAAGCCAGGGCTCCTACCAGACCACTGCCTAAAACTGCATACATTTTACCTTGAGTCATTTCTCCTTCACGAACAGCAACTTTTTCTGCAAGCATGGTAATTGTCCAGAACAAAAATAAAATTGTGAAACTGCTGCAAAGCACTGACATTATGTTTATCATTAAAGCAACATTGCTTACATCTCCAAATGCAAATAATGAAAAAAATCTGCCTAATAACTGAAATAACGGTGCTCCCGGTGGGTGTCCAACCTGTAGTTTGTAAGCTGTTGCGATGTATTCACCACAATCCCACCAACTTGCTGTGGGTTCTACTGTAAACAAATATACAACTGTTGCAACCGCAAAAGCTATCCATCCGATAATATTATTTTGCTTTTTAAAATTTTCCATAGAAGTATGTTAGAGTCAATTTTTAGCGAAAGTATAAAATTTGATTTAATTTTTACATTTCTTTTTAATATAAATTAGCTTTTTTTTACAATGTAAATTGATCAAATATAAAAATATAAAAATATAAAAAAACCCATCAATATCTGATGGGTTTTTTAATAAGGATTAATAAGTTTATTAAACTTTAATCAATTTTATTCCGGGATAATTGCTTCAACCGGACAAACATCAGCACAAGCACCGCAATCGGTGCAAAGTTCAGGATCAATTACATA
>CAZREZ010000359.1:0-3537 GCA_964599115.1 uncultured Bacteroidales bacterium | reverse complement strand
TCCAGATAATCTTTTTTTGAAATATGGACCGTTACATTTCCCTCATAATCAAACATTATCCATGATTTATCTTTATAGTTGACATTGTTCGTATATAAAAATTTGAATTCCTGACCCATTTTAATTGGAACAAATGCAATTTTGTTTTCTTCATAAAATGGTAAAGCAATTTGATTACTACGAAGGAATGAAGCAAAATCAAATAAATCACGTCTTGAATAATTTATTTTACCTGTTGGATAAGGCCGCTCTGTAAATCCATTCTTAGTATCTTTAACTGACATTGCTGCCAATTCATAAACTTCCCTGCCCTTCCATTTAACTTTACGAGTAAACATAAGGTAAACAAGCCAAACTAAAAGAGTGAGCATAATAAACCCTAAAAACTTATTTAGTGCCGTAAAATTACTTTTGTCAAGCCCTGATTTCGTAATCGGTGCAAAAATTAGAAACAGAGAAAAGGTCAAAAGATATATTGCACTGACCAAATAAGTTAGGTTTCTTACCCTGTGATATGCCCGAAACTGAAACAATGAATAAATAGCAATAATAACAGCCAACACTCTAAAACCAACATGAAAACCCCAGAAAATATTTGAAATTACAAATAGGGCTAATGACACTAAAGCAGGTATCAAACCTGTTATAGAATTATCTGTTTTTAAATTTCTTCTGTGATACATTTTTTTTATCTTTTAATGAATTGATTATAAAAACTATTATTCGCTAAGCCATTCAGGTTTCTTTAGATGATATTCTGTGGCATCCTGAAATGCTTTTGCTACTGCCAATAATTTTGCCTCCTGGTAATGTTTTCCTACAAAAGTTACACTTGTTGGTTGCCCATTTTTATGAAACCCACATGGAACAACAACAATCGGAAGTCCTGTTACATTAGTACTCCAGTTTGTTGACCAGGTCATTTCTATATACACATCAACATCTTTCATTATCTCGTTCATTTTTTTGATCATAAAGGACCGGTATCTCGCTGCCTGAAGATATTCTACAGCAGGGACAAAACGATGTGCACGGTGATACCTTGGCCATTTCTGATCTTCAACCTCGTCATCAATTTTGCCACGTGTAAATTCATCGAAGGCAGCAGCAGCTTCAACTAACATCATAATTCCTTCTCCTTTATGGGGTAACTGAATATCAAGCGGAACAAGATCAAATCCTTTTTGTGTAAATAATTCAAATACTTTTTTTATATAAGTTCTTCGTGATTTAAACCATTTTTTTTGGTCTTTATCTTGTGGGATACCATTTTTATCCTTATTAAAATAAGTACTGTGATATCCAATCTTTATTTTTTTTATATTAAGCCCGGCATCCCAATTAAAAGGAAGGTCAATTACAGAATTATCAAATGAATCAGTACCCTGTATTTCATTAAAAACAATAGCACAATCTTCAACAGTTCGGGCAATAGGTGTTACTTTGTCAAAACTCCAGCTTACCGGCATGCAGCCATATCTGCTCACGCGGCCAAAAGTAGGCCGTAATCCGGTTACACCGCATATATCGACCGGTGAAACCATTGAGCCGTTTGTTTCTGTTCCAATTGCAAAAGCAACACAACCGGCTGCTACTGCCGAGGCCGGGCCTGCTGATGAACCACCTGAAGATTTTAGCGTCCACGGGCTTTTTGTCCTTCCCCCAAACCACTTTTCGCCTGATGCGAGTGTCCCTGATGCAAGTTTAGCCACCAGAACTGCTCCTGCAGCTTCAAGCTTCTGTACAACTGTGGCATCAATATCTATTATTCTTTCTTCAAAAATCCTTGTACCCCAAGTTGTTTTGTAACCTTTAACAGAAAACAGGTCTTTTATCCCATAGGGTATCCCATGTAGCAATCCTATGTAATTCCCTGAACGTATTTCCTGATCAGCTTTTTTTGCTTGTTTAATGGCCAGATCATCCGTATAAGTAACCACGAATTGTAACTTGTCATTATATTTTTTTAACCTTGACAAGTATAATTTTGTCAACTCAAGGGAGGTAATCTGCTGCGTTCTTATCAATTCAGCTAATTGTAGTACCGAATAAAATGCCACATCTTCAATTTTCTGTGGCCTTTGAATTTTTACTTCTGAGAAAATGAGTGGTTTTTTTTCATGTTCGAATTTGAATCCGGGAGGTACAGGATTAAATACCATAGATGGATATGAGTAATAGCTTAAATGTTGCTCCCTGAACTTTTTAAACGTCTCTACATTACTCTTAACCTTTTCCAGAATTTCTTTTCTTTCCTCATTACTAAATTTAATGCCAGCGACTTTTTCGGCAGCTTCGAGTGTTTCAATAGTAATGCCATTATCTTCACTTACGGCTATGGCATTAGCACAACTTGGTAGTACTGTGGATGATATACCCAAAACAGCTAAGTGCTGAAGAAATATTCTTCGGTTATTTACTGATTCGTTTGTATTTGAGTTTTTATGTTTCATCTTTATTTGAATTTCGTATAGATTTCTTCAAAGCTTAATGCTTTATCAACCATTCCTTTGTTATTGAGTTCATCTTTAAGAAATAAAAATTCACGTTTATTCAAATAATATTTGTCAGTTTGGTTAGCTGTTATTTCATTATGGAGCTTTTCTGCATCCTCAAGCCCTGAATCAAGAAGCGTTTTGAAAATCACAAAAGCCCCTGATTTTTTTGGCAAATCGTATTCTTCACCATACATAACCGCAAGTATCCGAGACATCATATAGTTTGGCCATTTTATCACAATTTGTTTTTTGTATTCCTTCGTATTTCGCAAAGCGACAATAAAAACGGTGTCTTTCTCAATTCTTTGGGTGTGACTTCCAAACCCATTAACGCTACCATCAAGGCTGTTCGAGCGAATACTTTTCGAACCTTTGCCATAAGGACATTGCTGATAATGCCACCCATATTTATTAAAAAAGAGGTCCTTCGACTTCTCATTAAGTAGCTTATTTGAATAAAGTGCTTTATCAAATAAATACAAGTCGTTAACAGTTGACAAAAGATGGCCTGCTCCAAGACAAAAAGACATATCCAGAAAAGATGCTTCTTCAATACCAGTAAAATAATCATAAGTATATCCAATAGCACGATTGTCAATTTGCCGGGCTGTAACATCCTCCAAGGTATTTTTCATTCCTGCAGGCGTGCAAATCTTTTCCTGGAGTACTTCATTATATGATTTTCCAGAAACTTTCTCGATGACCATTCCCAAAAGAGCAAATCCAAAATTACTGTATTCTCTTCCTTTTCCAGGTTTGTAAACTAGTTTTTTTTGGATAATACAGTCCAAAAGTTTTTCACGAGAATAGAACTCCTTTTCAATATCAATTAGGTTTGGAATTCTCCATTCTCCGGTAATGCCCGCAGTATGTGTTAAGAGTTGATGAATTGTAATATCCTCCCCCTTATCTTTCGGGAATTCGGGTAAATATTCAGTTAGTTTCCCGTCAAGTTTCAGTTTTCCTTCCTCCACAAGTTGAAGGATAAGCATAACAGTAATTGGTTTTGTAAAGGAAGCAATCCTGAATTTTGTATCGC
>CAZREZ010000358.1:0-3557 GCA_964599115.1 uncultured Bacteroidales bacterium | reverse complement strand
GCTACAGATTTTCATTTTTCCTTACAACCGTTGATTTTTAATAGGCCGATCCTTCAAATGTCCCACTTGACCTTTTAGAATTCTTTTAGAATCTCTTGGTTCAAGCCAAAAGAACAATTAAAAAATTCTTTATAAATATTTATGTTTAGGGTGTCCAGATGCGGAAAACAGGAGACACTTTTAATTGGGTAAAGTTTTTTCTACATAATTTCATAAAATTGCTTCCCTGATTTTAACCAGCTTTTTAATCAAATCTTCAAGGAGATTAAGATTTAGCATATTTGCACCATCAGATTTTGCATTTTTAGGGTCAGGGTGAGTTTCAATAAAAATTCCATCAACACCGACAGCCACTCCGGCTTTGGCAACTGTTTCAATTAATTCGGGTTTTCCTCCTGTAACACCTTTAGGTTGATTTGGTTGTTGCAACGAATGAGTTATATCCAGAACTACAGGAACATTAAACTTTTGCATTTCGGGAATATTGCGATAATCAATAATCAAATCCTGATAACCGAACATACTGCCTCTTTCTGTTAGCATAATATTTTCATTGCCTGATTTTCTTACTTTTTCAACTGCAAATTTCATTGCATCAGGAGATACAAATTGTCCTTTTTTAATATTAACAGTTTTGCCCGTATATGCTGCTGCTACAAGCAAATCCGTTTGCCTGCAAAGAAAAGCGGGGATTTGCAGAACATCAACATATTCGGCGGCAATTAATGCTTCGGCTTCTGAATGAATATCAGTAAGTGTGGGTATGTTAAATTCAAAGCCTACCTTTTCAATTATTTTTAAAGCTTCAATATCACCGATACCTGTAAAAGATTCCATTTTTGACCTGTTTGCTTTTCTATACGATGCTTTAAAAATATAAGGTACTTTAAATTTATCAGCAATTTTACTCACTTTTTCAGCAATAATAAAAGGAGTTTTGTCATCTTCAATTACACAAGGTCCTGCTATCAGGAAAAAATTTTTGCTGTCAATGTTTTTGATGTTTGGAATGTTTGGGATCATAATTAATATTTTTTTCAAATTTAAAAAAATTTTATTAACTCAGTTTTTTTTAATGATAACATTTTAATTAGGTTCAATAAAATGTATTTTACGAATTACGTGTATACCTCGTCTTCGCTCGGTATGACAGGGCTTTAATGGTCATCTTGAGCGAAGACGAAAGACTCAGCATGACATTTAATGAATTATGGTATAAATGAATAAAATGGAGTTTTTTGTGTATATATTAGAATGCAGGGATAATTCCTACTATGTAGGTTTTACAAATGATCTGACCCGCAGAATGGCTGAGCATACATCAGGCCTGAACACCAATTGTTATACCTTTAAAAGAAGACCTGTTAAACTAAAAAATTTCATAACTTTTAACAATCCGAATGATGCAATTTACTGGGAAAAGAAATTGAAAAAATGGTCACGTGCGAAAAAAGAAGCATTTATGAAGAAAGACTCAGCATGTCATGGTTTTGTTGGTCACCCTGAGCGAAGACGAAGGGTCGACTGCGCTCAGTTTTAAACTTAAGATAAATCATAAAATTAGAACAAATTTAGTAATTATATTTCTTCTTCCATAGCCCTTTTAACCTTGCCCTGATGTCATTTTCTCTCTGATTGTTTCCGGGATCGTAAAATTTATTTCCTTTAATATCTTCAGGAAGGAACTCAAGGTCAACAAAATTATTATCATATTGATGGGCGTATTTATAATTTTTTCCGTAGCCAATATCCTTCATTAATTTTGTAGGAGCATTCCTGATGTGAAGGGGTACAGGCAAATCACCTGTTTTACTAACTATGTTTTGAGCATCGTTGATTGCCATATATGCAGAATTACTTTTTGGCGAAGAAGCGAGATAAATTGCAGTTTGCGATAAAATAATTCTTCCTTCGGGCCAACCGATTTTATTAATGGCATCAAAGCATGCATTAGCAAGTAATAAAGCATTGGGGTTAGCATTTCCAATATCTTCAGAAGCTAGGATTACCATTCGCCTGGCAATAAATTTAGGATCTTCGCCGGCTTCTACCATACGGGCAAGCCAGTAAACCGCAGCATTAGGATCGCTTCCCCGCATTGATTTTATAAAAGCAGAAATGATGTCATAATGCATCTCACCCGATTTATCATATATCGCAAGATTTTCCTGAATTACATTTAATGCCTTCTCATTATCAATAATTATTTCACTTTGTTTATCTTCGTAATTTGTAATGAGTTCAAGAGCGTTGAATAATTTCCTTGCGTCACCACCGGAAATTCTTAGTAATGCTTCATCTTCTTTGATAGTGATTTTAATATTCTTTTGTTTTTCCAGATGTTGTTTTGCAACAGAAAGTAATTGTAAGAGATGGCCTTTTTCAAGAGGTTTTAAAATATAAACCTGACAACGAGAGAGCAGAGGAGATATGACCTCAAAAGAAGGATTTTCGGTTGTTGCCCCGATGAGTATTATAATACCTTTTTCAACAGCACCAAGCAATGAATCTTGTTGCGATTTACTGAAACGGTGAATCTCATCAATAAACAATATTGCATTGTTTCTTGCTTTTGCCTGTAAAATTACATTCCTGACATCTTTAACGCCTGAACTTATTGCACTCATTGTATAAAAAGGACGCTGAAGTTGTTGAGAGATAATATAAGCAAGTGTGGTTTTGCCTACTCCCGGAGGTCCCCATAAGATCATTGAAGGAATATTACCCGATTCAATTGCCTTTCGTAATATGGCATTTTTACCTGTAAGATGCTCCTGTCCAATAAATTGTTTAAGAGTTTGTGGTCTGAGTTGTTCTGCTAATGGTTGAAAAGATTTCATTTTTGTTATTATTCTGTAAAACTTTCTTTTTAGTTGCCAGTTATGAGTTTTGTTTTGTGTAATCTGAAATCCTGTTGGGATTGTTTTCGCAAGCTTAACATTCCACAGGATAAACTATGTAACAAAAATATAAAAGTACAAAAATATTTTTTTACGGGATTAATTTTTAATTTTGGTCAATAATTTAATTTATAATTATGAAACTATTAATGATTTATTGTAGTAATTTTTATTACAAACCTGTTACTAAAACTCTTGAAACTGTTGAAGATAAAACCAAAGCAATGGAATTTGATAATGTTCTTGTCGGATTTATTCATGCTGAAGCAGAAGATGAACAAGATTTTAACGGAGTTGAAAAAAAGTTAGTAAAGAATCTAAAATGGGCTGCCAAGAAAAACAATACAAATAAAGTAGTATTACATTCCTTTGCTCACCTGTCTGAAAGTAAGGCTTCACCTGAATTTACCATTGAATTATTTGACAAAACCGAAGCAAGAATGAAAAATGCAAACTATGAAACATGGCAAACTGCTTTCGGGTATTTTATGGATTTAAAATTGAATGCTCCGGGATATTCTTTAGCAAGGATTTATAAAAGCTTTTAATTACTTCTTCTTAGATGGAATAAATAAAATAAAAGGTATTGACCCGAGCGCTACAAAAGCAGATACCTGGAATGTAATATTGAGTCCGATCCAGTCTCCCAATAAACCC
>CAZREZ010000357.1:0-3568 GCA_964599115.1 uncultured Bacteroidales bacterium | reverse complement strand
TGTAAAATAATATTCTTTAAAATATTTGATGTTAACAAGGCTGTCAAGCATAGTAACAATGGGAGAGTCCTTTATAATCTCCTGATTATTTCTTATTGAATCTGCTATTGTACTTTTCTGGGCAAATGAAGAATTTATCTGAACAGAAAATAAGATAATGGAAACAAATAAAATTTTAATAAAATTGCAAAAAGAATTCATAGCTTAAATATAACTTTTAAAATATAAATTTGTTATTTTGATAATGCAAAATTATAACATTTAATTATATTAAAGCATGAATAGGGAGCTTCAATTAACACTTATTTTTTTTCAGTAGTGTCTTTTTCTTCCTTTTTTTCTTCTTCGGGATTTATTCCGTCTTTAAATTCTTTAACACCTTTTCCTAAACCTTTCATCAGTTCAGGAATTTTTTTACCTCCAAAAAGTAAAAGTATTACTGCTAAGATAATTACAATTTGCCAGCCTCCGGGAATACCTAATATTATTGAAAGATTCATATCACTCAATTTTGGTTATACTGCAAATATACAAAATTTGTAACTAATAAGTCTGATTATTTTTTTTATTTTTAAAATTCCCTCTTTTTTTTAATTTTGCTGCTTTGTAATTATTTTTTCACAAAAAATCAGTATATAAATTTAGCGTAAATAAATGTTTTATAAGCAACTATTTTCACTAATGTGATGTCTTTTTAAATACAATTTCAAAATATTAAAATATGAAAAAACTATTCTTTTCACTTTTAGTCTTGGTTTTCTGTATCCCATTTTTTACAATAAGAGCTCAAGAGGCTGATAAAAAGCCTGAATACAAACTGACTCACCACATGACTCCTGAGGAGATACTCCGCAGAGATGAAATTGGTAAAGATTTTTATCCAACCGATCCACCTATTGCACCTGTTCGCCAGACTGCTGAATTTGAACAAATGCAAAGTGTTTTAATTCGTTATCCATTTGGAATTCCCATGGAGCTTATTGTTGAAATGTCTGAAAATTGTATGGTTACTACCATCGTTGAAAATCAAAGTCAGGAAAATTATGTTATAAATTTGTATAACTCAGCCGGAGTAAATACTGATAATTGTGATTTTATACATGCTCCCACCAATTCATACTGGACAAGAGATTATGGTCCGTGGTTTGTTGTTAACGGTAATAATGAAGTTGGAATTTGTAACTTTCCGTATAACCGTCCCCGTCCAGATGATAACGACATCCCTATTGCCGTTGCACAATATTTAGATATTGAATTATACGGAATGAATCTTATTCAAACAGGTGGAAACTATATGACGGACGGAATGGGAATAGCAGCTTCAACTACATTGGTTTGGGATGAAAACCCATCACTTTCGCATGAAGATGTTGATCAACTTGTTGAGGATTATCTTGGCATCACTACTTACCATGTATTACCCGATCCCTTAGGAGAGTATATTGAACATATTGACTGCTGGGGTAAATTTCTTGATGTGGATAAAGTCCTTATCGGAGAGGTTCCTGTAACTGATTACCGTTACGAAGATTTTGAATATGTTGCTGATTATTTTGCCGGACAAACCAGTTCTTATGGAAACTTATATAAGGTCTACAGGGTTTTTACACCCGGAACATATCCATATACTCCTTATACTAATTCGTTGATTTTAAACAGAAAAGTATTTGTACCCCAAACAGAAAGTCAGTGGGATGACGAAGCTCTTGAAGTTTACGAAGAAGCAATGCCCGGATATGAAATTTTCGGAATTTACTCAGATGATTGGGTAAATACTGATGCCCTGCATTGCCGTGCACGTGGAATAGCTGACCTGGGAATGCTGTATATTTACCATATTCCTTTGTTAGGAGAAGTGCCTTTTCAGGATGAATATGAAATTACCGCAACTTTTACTCCATACAGTAATGAACCTCTTTACGAGGATTCACTTAAAATTCATTATAAAGTTGATGGCGGAGTTTATACTTCAGTGCAAATGACACAAGTATTTCTCAATACTTACACAGGAATTATCCCAGGCCATCCGGCAGGAAGTGAAATTGCTTATTTTATTCATACTGCCGATGAGTCGGGAAGAAGTGCCAATCATCCATATATCGGAGCTCATGACCCTCACGTATTTATTATCGGAGATGCTCCACCTGATATTACAGTTACGCCTGATTCGCTTATCTTCCTGACAGTAACAGCCATGTTGGAAGGAAAAAATGTTAAGATTGAAAATCTTACAGATGAAGATATTTTTATTAACGATATTGAAAATGAAGGATTCAATAGTGGATTCCATTGGTATGTTGACCCATGGACGATTACACTTCCTTATCTTCTAACTTCAGGGGATTCGCTTATACTTACAGTAAAAATTGATGTTCCTTTAAGTTACATGGGAGATCTTATTTCAGATACTATGTCAATTGAATCCGAAGTCAGTGGTCATGATGTCCTGATACTTGTTGATGAAGATTTGGTTTCAAACTTCAATAATTTATTTTCTGATAATATAACTACCCTTTATGGAAATTATCCAAATCCATTTAGCTTTGAAACAAATATTAAATTTTCAATTAACAAAACTGCTAATGTATTAATTGAAATTTATAATATCAATGGTCAAAAAATAAATACATTGATCAATAATCAATTAGCTGCCGGAAATTATAATATTAAATGGAATGGTCAAAACAATAACGGGAAATTCGTCACTACTGGAATTTATTTCTTAAAAATGAAATCCGGTGAATTTATATCAACAAAAAAGATGATATTAATGAAGTAAGTTATTTGTTTGATAAGTATTATTAGGGAAGGGGAGAAATATTAAATATCAATTGATTTTAAGTGCCCTTTCCATATCTTCCGATTTAAATGGCTTAGTAATATAATCGTCCATACCGGCTGACAGGCATTTATTTTTATCTTCTTTCATGGCATTGGCAGTAATAGCAACAATTTTTATTTTGTCTGAAACATTATTTTCTTTTTCAATCTTGCGAATTTCTTTTGTTGCTTCAATACCATCAAGGAGTGGCATTTGAATATCCATTAAAATCAAATCATATTTATTTTTACTATACATATCAACAGCCATTTTTCCGTTAACAGCAATTTCAACATTATGGCCAAGTTGTTTAAGATTGATCATAGCCACCTTCTGATTAATCACATTATCCTCTGCTACAAGAATTGATAATTTTTTACTGATTTCCTGTTTTTCTTTCATGGGTTTTTTTTCTGATTCTTTTTTAATCTCTTTTCCTGTTTCTAAAACAACAGTAAACCAAAAAGTTGACCCTTTACCAATTTCACTTTCAACTCCAATTTCACCACCCATTAATTCAGATAATTTTTTTGAAATAATTAATCCCAATCCAGTCCCACCATATTTTCGTGTTATTGAAATATCAGTTTGTGAAAATTCTTGAAAAAGTCTTTTTTTCCCTTCTTCCGAAATACCGGTGCCAGTATCAATTATTCGGAAGAGTAAATGTATCTTTTGATGTTCCTGTTTTGTTTTTTCAATTTCAAGAATAACAGAGCCTTTTTTTGTAAATTTTATTGCATTGTT
>CAZREZ010000356.1:0-3580 GCA_964599115.1 uncultured Bacteroidales bacterium | reverse complement strand
AAGTTTATTTTGTGCTGCATTAGCTAGGTTCCTAATTTCATTCTTATAAATATTCAGTTTTCTGTGGTATTCTTTCAGTAATTCCTGGTCTTTTAATTTGTCCTGTGCAATTTTATAAAGTCTGGTGTATTCTTTAATTGATGTGTTTTGAAAATTCACATAATTGGTCAAGTAACGTGAATATTTTTCTTTTTGATTATCAGTTTGGATAAATCTTTTTGGTTCCAATGGTTGTAGTTTTTCTGCTTGAATTTTAAGCCTGTCTATTTCCGATAGAATATCCTCAATTTCTATATATAAAACATCGCTTTCCTCAATTTTCTTTTTTAATCTTTCGTTTAAAAGATTGATTTGACTATTGATTGAGTTAAGCTTACCCGGTGATTCCTTTAAAAAATTGTTAAAATCCTTTCTTTCTTGTTTTTCTCTTTCTTGTTCTAATCTTTCTTCTTCAATTTCTTTTTGTTGAGATATTTTTATTTCAGATTCTGCATTAGTTCCATAATATTTTCTTGCTAAATCCCAAAAGAAAGCTCTTAAGTCTTCTCTAAATTCTTTATAAGCTCTGTTGTTAATAAAACCCTCTCGTCCAGATTTATCTTTTAGGTATCTTTTTCCAATTCTTGAAATTCCTATATATCCAAATATTCTTTTATAACTAAAAAAATAATAACCAGCCCCTCTTAATCTTCTTTCTTCAAATCTTAAAAAATCAGCATCTGGACGTCCATATGGCAATACTCTAAAATCGTCTCTGTAAACATATAATCCTCCGTACCTTTCAATTTTTTTGTTTAATACTTTATATTCCTCTTCTTCAAGTAAAGATTCTTTTTGTCTGCCAGGAAGTACGCCTATTTTTATATCGAAAGGACCATATGGTGTTTTTCCGAGAAGTTTGTTTGGTTTAAATGTATAATCTTCAATGATTTTTTTATAAACTTTTATTTTGCCATTGAAAACACCATTCTCATCAAATTTTCCATTAATCAAATGATCAGGTTTTTCAAAGTCATTTTCATCAAAAAAATCCCTTTGAGTGATAATATCTATAGGTATCTCATCCTTATAAATGAATAATCTTGTATTGCACTTAACCTTTCTATCTGAAATTTTTTTAAATACATTAACTAATCCGCTTAAGCTTGAAATTATATAAAAAACAGATTCAGGTATTAAATCATCAGATTTATCCGCTTTTTGGAGTTCAATAATTTGCTGGTCTGGTTTAAAAATTACAAATTTTGTTCCATTTTGATTTTGTTCATCTCCATGAAAAAATGAATCTAATACCTTTTCATTGAAAAAAGCTGGTAATTCCAGATCATTATTCTCAGTAATAATCTCATTTTTTAGTTCTTCATACTCTTCCCATGGATTAAAGCCATTAACTTCTTTATCAGTTTTGGTTATAATCTGAAGTAAATTCTCTTTGAGCTTATTAAATACAGATTTAAATTGATTTAATCTTTCAACCTTGCTTAACGGTATGTCAATATCATCAATATAAAGGTTATAATTATCCAATATTCGCCAATCAAAGTATATTACTTGTAGTGGGTGTCCAATTTTTTTTGTAATCATTAACATTTGGTTTCCAAGATAGGAAACCGAAAGTCTTCCAATTCCTTTTTCACCGGTTTTTATCCTTGGTTCTTTATAAAGTGTTTCGGGGCCTTTTTCCTCATCTTGGAATATTTTGGATTTTTCATCTGTTCCAATAACAATCCATTTTTCAAGAATATCTTGCTCCGACATTCCCATCCCATCATCTGAAAGGACGAAAATGGGTTCTTTTAAATCTCTATACCCTTTTGTAAATAGATTTGCTTCTAGATTGTCACAATATGCATCGTAACCATTTTTCCATAGCTCGGTAATTGCAGTTGGCAAATCTGCAATTTGACCTTTCCCCAATAAATCTAGTGCTCTGGCTTTGGTTCTAAATTGTGGCATAAAGTTATTTTGTTAAGATATCTCCTATTCTTCTGGCAAATTCAGGAGGAACTGCATTTCCAATCATCTTTGCTATTTCTCCCTGGCTACTTGCATAAAAAATATAATCATCCGGGAAGCTTTGTAAAGTCGCTCCTTCTCTTAATGATATTGCCCTATCCTGTTCAGGATGCCCGTATCTCCCGTTTGAATAACTCACAAATCTTGTGGTGATGGTAGGAGAAGGTTTATCCCAATACATTCTTCCGTAAACATCGTAGTGTCCTTCATGACTCTTGTAACAGGGCACCTGTAATTTTTTATTATTTTTCCATGTTCTTCTGTCGCCTCCGTCATGTGGTGTTTGTTTAATTCTTTCAAGGTTTGTTTTTGAAAGACGTGCAACGGAATGCATAAAATTTGATTCATCTTTATGTCCGGCTTCGACCGGTTTAAATACCTTTTCATCGCCGATACTATCTCTTACCGTTTTAATATTAGTCTTATCTCCTTTTGGTAAGGTTATTTCTTTTTTAATTCTTGTAGCCAATAAAACATATCTTCGTCTGTTTTGCGGAATACCATAATATTTAGCATTAATTACTCCATCATCAAATACATATCCGTTGTCATTTAAAAATTGTTTGAATTTTCCCAAAGGACTATCAGGTTTGGTATCCAGTCCGGGAACATTTTCAATAAAAACATAACCGGGTCTATAAAACTCAACAAACTCCTGAAAATCTTCCAATAATAGCCTTGTTGAACATGATTTTGTTTTGTCGGTTTTAATATTAGAGTAATACTGGCACGGGCTACACCCTACAAAAATTAAATTTCTTTGCCACTTTCTGATTTTAAATATTTCTCTAAGCTTTTCTTTTTTTAAGTTGGATACATCTGCTTGTAAAAACGTAGTATTATTATTTTTTTCATAGGTAAGTCTGCAATTAGGATCAATATCAATTCCCCCTAAAACATTTATACCGGCTTGCTTAAACCCGCTTGTAACCGCTCCCCCGGAACTGAAGAAATCAATTGCATAATATGTTTTCTTTTTTCTCACTCTATTACTTAATATCAAAAACAATGATTTTGTCGCAAATATTACCATACTAAGAATTATCGGCTTCTTAATAATTAAATAAATCATTTATTGCAACTTATTTAACTTATTTTGTAAAATTACAAAAATAATAATTAAATTTAAACATTATTATTCGAATCGGATATAACTTTTTTATGCATATTTTGAATCATATCCCGAAATCTAATATCTCTATAACAAAAATACACACTCCAAATAGGAGAATTAATTAATACTGAGATATCAAATTTGGTAAGCTTTCTAATATCAGCCTTTAATGGCTATACCAACTTGAAAAATTTACGTACAAATTGCAATTTAATAAAAAATACCCAACAAAAAAAAACCTTGTAGCGGCAAACTACAAGGTTTCAACTGTTAACGGAAGGGAAATGACTGAGAACAAAATTGTTACTCAGTGCTTTTGTTAAATTACTTCAATCTTAATCTATATCCATCTTTTTCACAAATCGGACAATAAGTGTTTTTAATGATAGATATATATCCGCACCTGTCACATTTGTAGTATTTATGATATTTAAGATTTTTAGATGTCTG
>CAZREZ010000355.1:0-3582 GCA_964599115.1 uncultured Bacteroidales bacterium | reverse complement strand
ATATGCTTCCCGGTATTTTAGTGATATTGGTAACCATTATATGAATGTTCCTTTCTGCCCTGAATTTCGTTAGTGCAAAAGAAATGGGAACTGTTGAGCAAATTAATGTAACACATATAAAAAAATATCACTTCATTATCGGGAAACTATTACCTTTTTGGTTTATTGCATTATTTGAATTGGCATTCGGTTTAACAGTCGGTAAATTATTATTTAACATACCGATTGTAGGCAGTTTACCACTTTTATTCGGATTCGCATCGATTTATTTATTTGTTGTACTTGGGATCGGTTTATTTATTTCAACTGTTTCAAATACACAGCAGCAGGTAATGTTTCTATGTTTCTTTTTTATGATCATTTTTATTTTAATGAGCGGTCTTTTTACACCTACCGAAAGTATGCCCGAATGGGCACAGCAAGTAAACATTATAAATCCGTTTGCTTATTTTATGAAAGTCATCAGAATGATACTTTTAAAAGGTTCTGGTTTTATTGATATAAAAAATGAAATTATTGCACTTGGCACATATGCAGTAATAATTTTAAGTCTGGCTGTATGGAAATATCGTAAAGTTACCTGAATAATACTCCTCCGTTGACTTAAAGTCATCGGATGAGTTGGAAGAATTTCAAAAAAAAAATAATACCTTAAGGAAAATGGTTTTTTTTGTTTCTTATTTAAATATTACTGCAATTTTTGCAACTATTCAGGTATAAATGATTATTAACAATTAAATTCCAAAACACAAGCACCAAATAACAAATAAATCTCAAGTATTAAAATTCCAATGACCAAAACAATTATTTTGACTTTTCTATGATAGATGAAAATATTTTTTTACAAATAGTCTAACTTTTTTAGCAAATTGAAACGTTCGTTCTTCTAAATCATAAATTTTTTGTTTTGAATTTGTATTTTTGGTCATTGTAATTTATTTGTTTTTTGTTATTTGGTGCTTGTAATTTTATATCAAAGTTATTAACATTTTTTACAAGCTGAATAGATAGCAATTCTTTATATATTGTAACCCATGTTTACAAAAAAATTATACAGAAGTTTATTGTTGACAATTATTTGTTTGATAACGATTAACTTATCAGCTCAGATGAATAAAAAACAAGTTAAGGCAATTAGGATTAATACGCCACCTAAGATTAATGGTGAATTAAATGAACCTATTTGGGATAATATTCCGGTTGCCACTGATTTTTTACAGTATGACCCGTATAATGGAGAACCTGCCACTCAAAAAACAGAAATAAAAATTGCATATAATGATAATGCACTATTTATAGGAGCAATGATGTTTGATACTGCACCCGACAGCATATTAACCTGCTTAACAAAACGTGATGATTTTGAATATTTAGATGCTGATATATTTACTATTGATATTTCTCCCTACAATGACGGCTTGTATGCATTTTCATTTAAAGTTTCTGCTTCAGGGATTCAGGGTGATGAAAAATTATCTCCTGATGAAGCCGATGTTAATTGGGATGCAGTTTGGGAAAGTAGTGTTAAGATAAATGATAAAGGATGGGTAGCAGAAATTAAAATACCGTATTCTGCCATAAGATTTCCTAAGAAAGACAATCAAATTTGGGGAATAAATTTTTGGAGGAGTATCAGACGAAAACGGGAATGGGCAACATGGGCTTTTGTTGATAAAAAAATCAGCAGTGTTTTAGCTCAATCAGGTGAATTAACAAACCTTGAAAATATAAAACCTCCTTTAAGATTATCAGTTAGTCCTTATGTATCTGCTTATTTGGAAAAAGCCCCGAGCAATAAAAATTGGAAGTATTTCTTTAACGGTGGAATGGACTTAAAATATGGTATCAACGAAAGTTTTACACTGGATATGACATTAATTCCGGATTTTGGACAAGTAGAATCTGATGATATTGAATTAAACCTTTCTCCTTTCGAAATACAATATGATGAAAAAAGACAGTTCTTTACCGAATCAACAGAAATATTTGAAAAAGGAGAAATATTTTATTCAAGGCGTATCGGTACTATACCTGTTGGCTATTTTGATGTGGAAGATAGCCTTAAAAAAGGTGAAAAGATAATTAGTAATCCTTTAGAAACACAATTAATTAATGCAACAAAAATTTCTGGAAGAACAAAAAAGGGATTAGGAATTGGCTTTTTTAATGCTATGACAGCAAACACTTACGCAGTAATAGCTGATTCAAATGGTAATGAACGTAATTTTATAACACAACCGTTTACAAATTACAACATGATTGTTTTTGATCAAAGTTTGAAAAACAATTCATATTTCAGCATTGCAAATACTAATGTATCAAGAGCAAAAGATAAGTATTCGGCAAACGTAACTGCAACTGATTTTAAAATTGTAGATAAAACAAATATTTATGCTGTTGGTGGAAAGTTTATTGTTAGTCAAAAATATAGCTCAAATGAAAAACCTGATTTTGGTTACGGATACTCTTTCTTTGCAGGGAAAATAAGTGGTAACTTTATAATTATTTATTCACAAAATGTTGAGAGTGATAAATACGACCCTAATGACATGGGTTTTTTATCTAACAACAATGAAATCACTAATGAAATAGAAATAGAATATAATATTTATGATCCTTTTTGGAAGTTACTTAATTGGTATAATGATTTGAGTATAGAATATTCAAGCTTGTTTAAGCCTAGAAAGTACACTGATTTTGAAATTAATTATAGTACACGTATTACTACAAAGAAATTTTTAACAATGGGTTTTGGAACTCAATATGAACCCTTTGAAGTTCATGATTATTTTGAAGCAAGAATTCCCGGGAGGTTATTTATCAGACCTTCATCTTATCATTTTAGTTATTGGATTTCGACTGATTACAGAAAAAAGTTTGCTTTTGATTGTAACTTAGGTTACTGGAGTGCTTTAAATAAAAACGATCAATATTCATATTGGTATATGTTTTCTCCCAGGCTAAGATTAAGCGATAAAATATTGTTGATTTATGAATTTTTCAATGATTATGAAAATAATGATTTTGGTTATGTAAAAAAGGAAATTGACTCTTTGTCTAATCAAATTATATATTTTGGTAAAAGAAACCAAGCAACTTTTGTAAATACTTTAACTGCATCATATATTTTTAATAAAAAAGCATCATTAAATTTCAGGATAAGACACTACTGGTCAAAAGTTGTTTATAATGAGTTTTATACTTTAAATGAAAATGGGTATTTAGATGAAAGCGACTATAAAAATTATCATAATATTAATTTTAATGTTTTTAATATTGATTTGGTATATACATGGTATTTTGCTCCTGGAAGTCAAATGTCAATTGTATGGAAAAATGCAATTAATAATGAAGAAAATATTGCAGAATCTAATTTCTTTAAAAACTTTAAAAATATGATAAACTTCCCTCATGCAAATAGTTTTTCTGTAAAGATATTATATTATTTGGATTACAGGTATTTGATTAAAAGCAAGAAAAAAGATAAATGATTTTTAATTTGAAAATAGGAAAACTTAGTATTTCTGATAATAGACATCTTTCCAAATTAATATGAGAAATTAAAATGTTTTGTAGACACTT
>CAZREZ010000354.1:0-3596 GCA_964599115.1 uncultured Bacteroidales bacterium | reverse complement strand
ATTATTTACAGCATCAATAACATTCACAACATATTGAAGTGGCACTGATTTATCTGATCTTAAAACAATTGAGGCATCAACTTGTCCGGCAATTTTATTATCAATTTTATCTTGCAGGTTTGCCAGATTAACCTGATTCTCGTTTACAAAATAATTAAATTTATCATTAATATAAATCGTAACAGTTTGTTTAGCCATAGTTCTGCTGCTGCTACTGGGCAGTAAAAGTTTAATGGCATTCGGGCTAACGAGTGTTGATGTTAACATAAAAAATATCAACAATAAAAACACAAGGTCCGACATTGATGCCATACTGAAAGCAATACTTTTTTTATTTCGTGTTTGAATAGCCATTATATTTATAATTTAATGTTAAGTGTCTGTCCATAAAGTCAAACAAATTTTGAATTAAAGCACCAAATAACAAAAAACAATTAACAAATAAATTCGAAATATCAATGATCAAAACTTGTCCGTATGGATGACCGAAACTGTTTTGGTCATTGAATTTTTGAACATTGTAATTTATTTGAAATTTGGTGCTTGTCATTTGTGATTTTTAATATTTTTTTAAACTTTCTGACTTTATAGACAGACAATTAGGAAGCAGGTTCATGCAAAAGATCCATAAATTCTGTTGCACGTGCTTCCAATTTATAAACAAGTTTTTCAACTCTTGCAACCAGTATGTTATAACAAATATATGCAATAATTCCAACAATTAATCCAGCTACAGTAGTTATCATAGCCTGATAAATACCACCTGAGAGCAGTGCAATGTCAACATTATTTCCAGCCATTGACATATCGTAAAAGGCTCTGATCATTCCAATAACTGTTCCTAAGAAACCAAGCATAGGAGCAGAACCTGCAATGGTTGCCAATCCTGCAGTATTTTTTTCAAGTCTCGATACTTCAAGTTTTCCAACATTTTCAATAGCTACATTAATATCATTTAGTGGTCTTCCTATTCTGGAAAGTCCTTTCTCAATCATTCTTGCTATCGGGCTGTTATTATTCCTGCATAATGAAAGTGCAGAATCAACCCTGCCGTTATGAATAAAATCCTTGATATTATTCATGAAATTACGGTCTTCTTTTGAAGCTCTGTTGATAATTGAAAACCTTTCAATAAAAATATAAACCGCAATAATTGAAAAAACTGCAAGTATTGCAATTATCCAACCACCTTTAAGTGCTAATTCCCATATTGAAAGGGTTATTTCAGTTGGTTCGCCATCAATTACCTGTGCTATATTTGTAATCTGTAATATTAATCCTGTTATCATTTGTTTAAATTTTTTGCCTAAAAGTAAGTATATTCAAAATGGTATGATATTAAATTTTATTTAATTTTTAACACCGCATTGTTAATATTAACTGATATTAAAGCAATTTATTATATACCTTTTTATGTAAAAAACTTTTTTACATTTGTTGTCAATTAAAAATACAATACTTTGATATGTATATGTTTATTTTAATGGTAATTGTCTTTATTCTTGGATATACGGCAATTGCTCTTGAACATCCTCTAAAAGTTAATAAGGCTGCTACTGCATTGATAACAGGCGTATTAACCTGGGTTATTTTGGTATTAGCATGCACAAAAATTCTTACGCTTGGCCCGGATCATAACGGCTTCAGTCCTTCATGGCATCATTATTTGGAAAGCACGGATTATCAGGATTTTCTAAAGAATAATCCTGATAGCAATATGTTTGAAACTATGAGATATTTTATCAGCCATCATGCTCTTTATAATCATTTAGCTGAAATCTCAAGAATATTGTTCTTTCTGTTGGGTGCTATGACAATAGTTGAAATAGTTGACCAACATCAGGGATTCAAAATAATTACCGATAAAATTAAGACTACAAATAAAGTTAAATTACTCTGGATACTTAGTTTTTTAACATTTTTTATGTCAGCAGCATTAGATAATTTAACTACCACCATTGTAATGATTGCCTTGTTGCGAAAATTAATTGCCAATCAAAAAACCCGATGGCTCTTTGCCAGTATGGTAGTTATGGCTGCAAATGCCGGAGGTGCATGGTCACCAATCGGTGATGTTACAACAATCATGCTTTGGATTGGCGAACAAATTACAACCATAAATATCATAATAATGGTTATTATACCAAGTTTAATAACTATGATTATTCCGCTTATTCTTCTATCATTTACCATGAAAGGAAATGTTGAACGTCCTGAAATTAATAAAAAACACAATAAAGAATTTACTACCCATGGTGAAAGAAAGTTAATATTAATTCTGGGTGTATCAGTATTATTATTTATACCTGTTTTTAAAACATTCACCCACCTTGATCCATATATGGGCATGTTATTAGGTTTAGGCACTTTATGGGTAGTAACCGAAATTATTCACAGAAATAAAACAGGTGAAGACAAACGCCGCTTATCTGTAGTAGGAATATTAAGAAAAGTAGATGTGCCCACAATTTTTTTCTTTCTGGGAATATTAACTGCTGTATCCAGCTTGGCAACCGGTGGACAGCTTCAGTTATTAGCCGGTTATTTAGATGAAAAACTTGGAAGTATTTATACAATTAATCTTGCAATAGGATTTTTATCTGCTATTGTTGATAATGTTCCTTTAGTTGCCGGTGCAATGGGCATGTATCCGACTATGACTCCTGAAATTATAAATACTTTACCTGTTGCAGAACAAGCTTATGCTTATTTTTTTATGCAGGATGGCCAGTTCTGGGAATTCCTTGCATATTGTACAGGCACAGGCGGAAGTATCCTTATTATCGGTTCGGCTGCCGGTATTGCAGCAATGGGTATGGAAAAAATTGATTTTTTATGGTACATAAAAAGGATCAGTTTATTAGCTTTAATAGGCTATCTTGCCGGTGCCGGCGCTTATTACCTGCAAATGCAAATATTTTTGTAAAATAAGTTTATAAAAAATATAATAAGATACATTTGTAATTACATGTTTGTAAGAACAAAGTAATTTATTGAAATTAATAGAAATTATTTCTTATTATTTTAAAAATCAGACAAACCGTAAATTTTTATTTCCCCTGCTTTGTCGGGTTGCCAGGTACGTACATGGATGACAGGTTGTTGCTGGTTTTCAAGGTCAACGATCAAAAACAAATACCCTGTGTCGCCATAATTGGATGAATAATAATTTTGCTTGATGAGCACCCCATAAATATTTTCTCCTGCGCCGCCTTTTCGTACTTCGCTTTCTTCAAACTGAATATTGATATATTCTTTGCTGTTGAAGGAATATTTAAGGTTGCGAATGTATTGTTGTTTGGTTTGTCGGTTATAACGTACAATTTGGTTATTGAGGTATTTGTTTTCAAGTCCCGATTTGATTTTAACTATATAACCGGTGATGATAAGGGCATCGTCGGCAAAGATGGATTCTATATAATCAAGGCGCTCCAAGGCATAAGCGGTTTTAAAATGCTCAAGGAAATTTATCAGCACCAGGCGACTTACTTCACTCCAAGTATTGTTTTCAGAAATACTTTTTAGGGCTGTTCTGGAAAGACCGAAAGAAAGGCTTTCTATTTTTCCTTTCTCGTTAAAATGAAAAACTACATCTT
>CAZREZ010000353.1:0-3629 GCA_964599115.1 uncultured Bacteroidales bacterium | reverse complement strand
ATAACAATCAGCCTAGGTTCATTCAAAATGGTATATTTGAGATACCTCTAAGTGCATGGTTCTTTCCCATTAATATGAGATTTGTTAAAGTATTTGGAATAGACCTATTGATAAGTTTTATTAAAATGTGTTTTTCAAAAAATGAAACAATAGTTTTTTATATGCATCCTTCAGAATTGGTAAGTGATAGAAGTATATTGGAATACCCAAGTGAGAAAGAATATTTCTACAAAAATGGAGGTTTTCATTTATTGAAAAAACTTCAAAAGCTAATTGACTATTTAAAAGCTAATGAATTTGAGTCAATAACAATGAAGGAAAACTTAAAGAAATACATAAATACCAACTAAGGGTAACAATAAATATACGTAAGCTGGGGGCTTTCTGGTTAATTAAACTTTTATACATTTAATCAAAAATAGTTACGGCTTGATAAGTTGGAAGCTTGAAAATCCCAGCCTCCGCATATTATGGACGTTACCGCCAAGTGTAAAAAGACAGAAACGACAGTGATAAATTGAAAAGTAAACCATTGTGAAAGGACAGAAAAATGAAATATTGACAAGACTAGAAAGCCGACATTCATGCCGACCCGATGTTTTTTATTTATTGCCCACCGCACATTTTTTAAAACAATTGCCGACACACATTGCACACATTGCCAAAGCCCCACAAGCCAACGCTGAAACCAAAGCTTTGTCAAAGAGTGCAATTTTTGCCTACACTATAAACTCCGATTCAGGTTATATTAATTATCTTTGCAATAAATCTTTTTGATAATGCAAACAGTAAAAGAAAATAAAAAAATTAAACCATATGAAATTATTGAGGAACAGCCATTATATTGGGAAGATGGCCATCAATTATATTTCACAGAATTTGAATCATTTATAAAACCCAAGGAAAAAAAGAAAAAAGAATCAAAGCTATGTAGCACAGATTTGAATGAACTTAATGGTAGTGAATGGAGTCTTCATAGCAAAAGTGTTCAAACATTTAATGGACCCATTACAGATAAAAGAAAGAAACATGGTGCTGCGTTTCCAATAACTTTGGCTAAACATTTTATTAATATATACTCCAAAACAGGAGATACTGTATTAGATCCGTTTGCAGGTGTTGGAACGACATTAGATGCTGCCAATATTTTGAAAAGACATTCTTTAGGTATTGAATTAAATAATGATTTCATAAAACTTTTCAATCAAGGCATTGTCCCAAAAGATGGTAAAAATTGTAATGATTTTCGCAGAATTGTGATACAAGATTCTGCATTGAATCTAAACAACCATATTCCAAATAATTCAATAGATTTTATTCTTACATCTCCACCTTATGCAAATCTTTTAAATAAAATCCGTGAAAATTTCGCAGATAAAGATTATAATGGAAATCCTTACAAAAATCAAAGTAGAAAACTTGCAAAACCATACTCAAAACATGATGAAGATCTTGGAAATGTTTCATATGAGGATTATTTGATAAGAATGAAAGAATTGTTTTTAGCATTAAATAAAGTTGCAAAAGATGGCACTTATAACACTTGGGTTGTTAGAGATTACAGGGATATGGATAACAATATTCCATATGTAAACTTACATGGTGATTTAATAAATATTGCACAGCAAACTGGTTGGGTAATGTGGGATTTTGTAATTTGGGATCAATCAAATCAAAGAAAACTAGTCCGTTTAGGAGGAAATAAATCAAGACGTTATTATTTTAACATTGGTCATTCTTTTATTTTAGTTTTTAGAAAAAATATTAAAGGAGAAAAATTTTGATGAAACTAAACGCACAATTTAAAACAACATACTATACTCATGGCTTTCATCCATATCCTGCCAAATTTACGCCTCAATTAGTAAATAGGTGCTTTAATTTGTATTGTAAAAGTGGTTTCAGAATAATTGATCCTTTTTGCGGAAGTGGAACATCGCTTGTGGAATCAGCTTTAAATGGAATGGATTCAGTAGGTATAGATTTGAACCCAATTGCATATATTATATCGAAAGCAAAAACGAGCCAATTTAATGAACAGGAAATAAATTTAATTAAAAGTTTCATAATTGAAATCCAATCATTGATTGATAGAAAACAATTTTTTGATATTAGTTCAAATAATAATAAGATAATTATACCTGATTTTCCAAACCTTGATCATTGGTTTCAATTGAATGTAAGTTACGAATTAGCATATTTGAAGTATAAAATTGATAGAATCAATAATGATAATGTTAAAATTCTTTTATATTCTGCTTTTTCAAAGATTATTGTTAAAGTCTCAAATCAAGATAGTGAAGTGCGATATACTGCAAGGAAAAAAAATCATCCTGATGGTGTAGTATATAATTCTTTCATTGAGACACTATCAAATTATTTAGAAGTTATATTATCCGAGGAACATTCAGTAGTTGCTAATTCAGAAGTTTTTAATGGGGATACTTTTACAATATTGCAATCCTTTGAAGATAATCATTTTGATTTTGTAATTACCCCCCCCCTTACATTAACACATTTGATTATTACCTATATCATAAGCAGCGGATGTTTTGGTTAGGTTTTGACCATAGACCTGTTAGACAGAAAGAAATTGGAAATCATCACAGAATTGATACAAAAAAATTTGAAGACGCAAAATTAGAATATATAGAATCCATGACCCAAATAATGAATGAACTTTCTAGGGTATCAAAAAAGAATTCTTATTTTGTTATGATAATCGGCGATGGGATTGTAGAGGGTAAAACTATTGATATGAGCGAGGTTATTTCTGATATTTGCGAAAGAAGCTTTTATGCTGTTGAAAATATTGATAGCGTGAATTTGTCAGAAATTACAAGGTCTTTCAACAGAAAATTTTCAAATGCTCCGAAAAAAGAACATACAATAACTTTAAAAAATAAAAAATAATGCTTTTTACAGAAAATTTAGAAGAAATTATTTTTCAAAGACATGAATTATTTGAATCTGATGAATTAATTGTTGTGTCTGGTTATGTTGGGCCTAAGCCAATTCAACGTCTTCATTCACTCCCTTTTTATTCAAAAGTAATCTATGGAATGTATGGATCAGAAGGAATACAAAAAACTTTACATAATTCTCTCGTGACTTTACAGGATAGTATTGATAATATAAATATTTTTTATTCACAATTTCCAGTTCATTCTAAATGTTACGCATGGAGAAATAAAGGTCAAATTGTACATGCTTTGGTAGGTTCTGCTAATTTCTCAACTAATGGTCTCACAACTCCGTATAGAGAAATTTTGGCTGAAACTACGAGAGACACTTTTAATCCCTTAAATGATTACATTGCAAGAGTTTTAAACAACTCTATTTCATGTTTAGAGCTTGCTCCTGAAGATATAATTGTTGAAAACAGCAACAGATTTATGTTTCTTAACATTACTAGGGCGAGATGGTGAAGTTCAGAATGCAGATGGATTAAATTGGGGGCAAAATCCTACCAATCATACAACAAGAAGTGATGCTTATATTAAAATTAGGGTGCAAGATGTCAAACAATTTCCGGAATTATTTCCACCAAAGCAATTGAATCCATTGCATTTTGACGGCAGAGGCAGAATGCATCGTCATAATGATGCTATTGAAATTATATGGGATGA
>CAZREZ010000352.1:0-3632 GCA_964599115.1 uncultured Bacteroidales bacterium | reverse complement strand
TTGTACTACCGTCTCTATTATACTTAAATCCTATGGTCAGTGCAGCTTTTGGGTAGGCAATAGCAAAATTTGCTTCAGCTTTTTTTTGTCTCTTGCTTGGATTATCAGGTCCTAAGCCATTATAATCAATAAATCTAATTGGATTATTTGCAGCATAAGCAAAAGGTGTTTGGAAGCTATACTTTTCAGCAAGAGGATCTATCGTGTGAAACCTCCCAATCTGCGCATCATAAAACCTCGCTCCATAATCATACCACAGCAACCTGCTTTCATAAACGCCGTTTCCGTCTAAGTCAAAGCCATCGTCTTGCAGTTCTTTGCCGTTGTATTTGTAGAAATTTTCTACATTCATTGTAGTACTTGATGTTCCCATAAACTCCATGCCAAACGGATAATAATGTGATTCCTGCAAAACAGCTAATCCTTCTTCCTGTCCGGTAAAAACCACCCGTGTATTGCCAAGGTGATCGCAAAGGAAATACTCGTATTGGTATGTTTCGTCTGCTTTGGGTGTTAACCTGCCCTCATCAAACAAAATATACTCAATCCCTTCGTTATTATAAACAAAGCTACCTGCGTAATATTTCTTATTTATAAATGAACCTCTATTCCAGACTTCTTTTTTCAATTTTGTTCTGTTTGCGGTGGTAAAGTTAAATAATTTTGTTACTATGGGTAGTGACTACAAAAAATATATAAACGTTGTGAAGTTTTTTTTGGATTCATTTATTACTAAAGGTTAGTTGAAACAATTGGCTCTATAACACAAAGCCCTTCCTAAAATAAAATGGCTTTGGGTTGTTTCGATATTGTAATAAATTAATGATAGTCCTCTCTCTTATTCAAAGTTCCATCCTCATTCCAGAAATACCAAGTTCCACTTGGTTTACCATTAATATAGTGTATTTCACTTTCTTTCTTCCCATTTTCAAACCAAGTTTCAGTTCTACCGTGCAATTGGCAATCCTTATATTCTGACATACTCATAACATTTCCAGTGGGATAAAGCAAAATAGCTACACCTGTTCCATCTTTCAATGTTTGCTTGGAGTTTTTATCCCAAGCATTCAAATTAGTAAGTTTTCCATTATTGAATTCTTGAATGGATAATATTATTCCATCTAAATACCAATATTTCCACTCCCCATCCATTTTTCCATTTTTAAAAAACCCAGATGCACGTAATCGCCCATTAGGAAAGTAAGCCTTAAATGGGCCATGTAGTTTGCCATTCTTTTTGTTACTAATTTCTTTTAAAGTACCATCTTTATAATACTTCTCTTCTTTTTGGCTAAAAGATTGGCAAGAATATAGTAGTATCAAACAAGCTGAATAAACAATTATATTTTTCATATTATAGCAATTTAAAAATTAAGGCCCTTTTGAAGGAATCCAGTCAGAATAGAATCTTATACGAACATTAGCTACGTCACTAATAGATGTGCCAATTTGAAACCACCAATTTTGCGGTGTATAATCAAATCTGTAAAAAAATCAAAAGATTGAGTTTGACCAGGTAATAAAACCATTGAATGGCTATCACCTGTATATACTTTTCTATTAATTAGTCCAAAAAATATTTTTTCATAGGTATATGTAGTAATATCCTGCAAATCCAGTTGAACCCCTAAAATATTCATATTGGTTAATTCAACTTTTACATGTTGGCCAGCTTCCAGCATATAAATTCCATCTGAGGATTTCCACGCTCCATCATATATAAAACTACTTGTTGAATGAAGTGGGAGATCATCACCCCCATCCGAGCTGGCATCCTCTTTTTGTTGAAACATAAGTTTTATTTGCCAAGCTATCATCTTTTCGAGAGTAACATCTGCAAGAAACTCTGCCATAAACAAATCAGCAATATCATCAATTGAAATACCACTACCACCACCACTACCAGTATCAAAGGAAGTATTTATGTCAAACGAAAATTCTTCTATTATAACCATCTTTCCCGTTGTATAATTAAAATGCGTATTGTATTGCATCAATTTACAACCTTAATTTAATGACATTGCCCTTCAGTCCCCTCACCGAAGAGGCGAATAGCTTCAATAGGTAATAAACATCCGTCCCAACAAGATTTACCTAAAGGTAAATTATAACAATTCGCATCATCTAAAGAAAGTGGTTTAATTGGCTCTTTAATTCTGAAAGTAGCTGTACTCCCCGTTAAATAAGGAGACCAAATGCGATAATAATCGTCAATTTTAATACCAAATACAGATATATTATTCAAACTATCAATTACCACCAAAAGAGTATCTCCCTTATTTGGCCAATAACCTGTATATGTATCCCTCTCTTGATAATCTATTAAGCTATAATTAGGAATTAACATTTCACTCTTAGATGTTGTAGAATAAAATATACTATCCCCTACAATAGTTTTCATTCTTAATTTCTGAATCATATTCGCATAGTCTATCCCTAACTCTGAAATTATTGAATCATTTTCACTAACATAATATTCTTGAATCTCAACAATTCCAATAAATTGAGCATACTTTAATTCATTAACTATATCTACTACTCTGGGTTTTCCAAATAAACTAATAACTATTAATAGAAAAGACAAAACAAGTTGAAATCGTTTTTTCATGGCTTATCATTTAAGTTTTACAAGTTAACTGCCATTAATATAGGCTTTAAGGGTATATAAGTTTTATGCCATATTGGTTAAACATTTGATTAATATGCTGTTGAGATGGTTGACCCCAATTCATAGGATACATCATAAACTTATCATTTTCCATACCAAAACCCCATGTACATGTTGCGACAATTCTATAGGTAGATCCTTGGACTTGTACTAGCGAAGTCTCAGCATTCCAATAGGTTCCATTAGTCATATCTGGCCTGTTGGGGGCATCCTCAAAATAAGTAAAATAAGAATTACTTGTAAAACTCTCATTTTTATTTTACCATTTCGAACCTGGTGGATCAATAAAATAAAATTTACCTCTCTTTCCTCCTTTTAGATTGGTACTTACTGTTTGGTGCCAATAATACGTACCTGACTCATAATAATATATCATTAATAGAATTACACCCTGCCCAGCTGATTTCGCATAATAGTTATAAGATAGATATTCTAATGGGCCATCTTTCCAATCCCCCCGAGCTGGCTTTATTGCAATTATTTCAATGAACTTTTGATGTACTTAATTGTACACAATTATAAAATTTAATCTCTTTTTTTTCATTGTCAAAACCCTCTAATGTTCCTATCAAAACTAATGTATCCATAGGGTTTATTATTCCCCTGTAAAAACCTTTGTAAATTTGACTCTGAATTAAATATCCATTATATTTAAAATATACAAAGTGGTCATTGTTTATTAGTGTATCTATGGGATTCAATCCTTTAAATCCCAATACCTTGCCTCTTATTTTACGTTTCTCGATCTTTTTTATCAAGCCTTCTACTGTCAGTATATTTCTAACTTGTTGTTTATAGACATCAATACAATTGATATACTCAATTAAATAGTCTTTCCTTCCAAAGAGATAATCAATAATATTAAAATTAATTTTGGATTCTGATTTTATGGTGTCTCCTATTTTATAAAAACTTGTAGAATTATACAATTCTAATCTCTTTGTGAAATTTTTGATAAAAAAAA
>CAZREZ010000351.1:0-3652 GCA_964599115.1 uncultured Bacteroidales bacterium | reverse complement strand
TTAATAATTATGGAAGATTCCCACGTTGCGATTTCTAAATTAGGTTTCTCATCACTATTATTGTAAGAACCTGTATTTAACACCTCAAAAGGTATAAATGTTTCTTTACCTGTTTCGCAAGTATAATTTTCAGGGAAGTTTAATAAATCTAATCTAGCAAAATCAGATTCTGTAACACTAAAATAAAACTCTGCCTCATCTGTTATATTATTATTCTGTTTAGTAAATATTTTTATAGCATACTTTTTTGATGAATTGTCAATAACTCCATCATAGTCCTGATCAACAATCTTTGCTAAGTTTTTATTATCAAGTAAATCTGAAATGACAGGACAGTTTGTGCAATAGTTTTGACCAATTGATAAGCTTTCATAATCGCTTTGTCCCGGATAAATTAAATTTGAAATATTCCAATTGCTATTACAATTAAATATTTGAAAATAAAGGTCAACATTTTCTAAATTATTACTAACATTAGATATTCGAGTTTGCACTAAAATCTTATCTGCTAAGCTTGCTTTAAATTGCAAATCAGAATCAACAATGTAAAAATTATCATAATTATCTTCAATAAAATGATCACCATCTCTTTCGAGTGCCACGTATTTGTATCCCCATGGCAATCCTGCATTACCATCAAACTTTAAATAAAGATTATGTTCACTACCAAAAATGCTATTAGAAAACTGAATTGAAGATCTGGTACTGTTTAAATGATAAGGTATTTCAGGTACTATATCCCATGCAAATGTAAATGGGCTTAACGTAATGTTATTTCCTATATTTGGATTCCCATCTTGAATGCTAATTGCTGTAACATTATGAGGTAAAATTTTATTTCTAAAACTTGACCAACTCTGCTCATGAGGTATAGAGTATCCATACTTGATATTATGTGGATCATTATAATAAACATTATTTACATCTACTCCTGTGATTACAATTACATGAGAACCTTTATACATCAATAACCACACAGGTTTATTATTTGATATCTCCCCTATTAAAAAAGATTTTAATGCAGGAAACCTAAAAACAGAAGAATACGTTTTTTCAACGACTGTATATCCAAATATATCCCTCAAATAACAATCAACGCAACTGCCTGCTGATCCTTGATTAATTGATTTTGTAAAATATTGATGATTTGCAATTTCCCATGGTTTTTTATTATGAACATAGTATTTAAGTAGCATTGAAAGAGAATTAGCCCAACACCAATAAGTTTTATCTTGATAATAATGAGGAACTGACAATACTTGATAATTTATTCCTCCAACGTTAAACCCTTCCTGCCAACCAGAACCTCCATACCATAGAATATAATGTTGCCCATGAAAGCCAACATTATAATACCACTGGCCTATTTGAGCATTTGCAGGTACAATCCATGGAAAATCTACGGTCATTGTTTGTCCTGTTGAGATAGTAACGGTAATATCTTCACTCGGAGTTTCTAAATGTGAGTCATATACTGGTGGTGTGCTATTATCGTTATCGCTATCCAAATTAAGAGAAATTATAGTTGTAGCTGCAACTCCATCATTTCTGAATTGTACTTTTGTAATTACATTTTCACCCTCTAAAAATTCTGTCTTTTGATTTCCGTTTTCATCATAAAATAATACAGAAAGGATAATCAGGTCAGGAAATTCAAGATTTGGATCAATTTTTAATGCGTAAGCGTTTATATCCATGTAAGATGGTATATATTGTCGCTCCATTAAAAAATTATTTGAACTTTGAGTATTGTAATAAACTCCAAGTTCAAGGTCAATATCAACAGCACCTAAATAATTATTTGTTATTACTGTATTAACTACGTTATCGTTGTAATCACCAAAAGGATATGAGAAAAAATTACACGAGCCTAACTGGTTTGTTATTACATTTTTGGGGATGATGATTTGATCGTCTAATTCACTTTGAGATAAACTAGTTAAAAGCGGATGAGTTTTTGAGTGTGCGTGAAACACGATGTCGTTTTGAGCCATTTCCAGAACCTCATCCCAAATTAAATGTGGAGTATTGAAAGCTAACTCAGGCGAACCATCTGGCTCCCAAGTATTTGTTGGCCTGTCATTTTCATTATTACCAACAAAGTCTGAGATTAAGAAATTTGTTGCTTTAAAATTATGATTCAATAAAACTGGATAAGCTTTAGTGTAAAAATTTTGATAGCCATCGTCAAAAGTAATAGCAATTGGATTTGAAGGAAGAGGACTGCCCGTATTGCAATAATCAATGATCTCAGAAAGTGTAATGGGATTATAACCATAGGCAGATAAATATTCCATCTGCTGTGTAAAATCATCTAATGCAACCCAGTATTGACTGTTTGATACATCATCAACATTATGGTACATTAAGATGGGAATAGTAATGGGAGGGTATGGGTTATTAATGGAAAACTCATCTTCCAATATCCAATCACAATTAAAATCTGTATTAGCGCAGCTACATGTTGTTTCATACAAAATATCAAAATCATTCAGATTTCTAATGCTTGCTCCAATATTACAAGGGCCGTAATCATTGTAATTACTTGGTATTTGCCAATCAAAACTGTAATAATACCATTGTCCATTAGCAGGTAGAGGATTTAAGTTGTTATCATTAGGATTACTATCATACACCCATGTGCCATCAGGCGATTGTATATTTAAGACTGTTTGAATAGGCACTTGAGTACCATCGTTCTTAGTATTAAAAGTAACACGAACTGTTTCACCTGGGAAAAAGGATGCTTTTTCGGTGCCGGGATTGCTTGTGTTTGGAGTACCACTTGTGGATGAGATACGATAAAGGTTCATCGTAATATCATATGCAGAGTATATATTACTTACAGTCTCCACTGTTTCCCATATGCCTTGTTGCCCTATTGTGCCACTTGTGGGGTCTCGTTGATCATAAATACTACCCTTTATTCGTACTATAAAATTATCTACTGAAGGAGGCGTAACCTCTAAAGTATATGTTATTGTTTGGTTATAACTCATGGAACCTGTTCTAACTCCTGTGACAAGTAGATGATCAGCAGGGTAATTGCAATCCCATACACCTGTCTCCATATTGACCTTACATATCGCAGTGCCAGTTGGATAAAATTGCGGATCAGTATCAAATCCATTTGATGATAATATTTGCACATAATCTCCATAATTACTAACTGTAATGTTTGGAAATGATACATCCAGATATGAACTAACATTAGTAACCGAATAATTCGTATTCTTTAATGTGACTGTTATATTAAATGAAACTCCTGGCGTAAAGGTAGATGGTAAATTATATGTCACATCTGCTGAAGCTTTACAATGACCGTAGAAATTTCGGGTGGTATTACTATTTACGGAAATAGAATATGAACTTTGTTGCCAAGTGATATCACCATGTGATATTGTAATCGTATGAGAGCCTGAAGGAACATCTAATATTTCATATTCACCATTCCCATCTGTAACATCACTAATACTTGAATTACCATCTATCATAACGGTTGCACCAGGTATCTTATCAAAATCATGCAAATCTGATATTGCGGTACCAGATACCGTGTAAGTTTGAGGTTGGGATATCGTTTCCTCAAATTCCCAAATGCCTTGTTGCCCTATTGTGCCACTTGTGGGGTCTCGTTGATCATAAATACTAC
>CAZREZ010000350.1:0-3653 GCA_964599115.1 uncultured Bacteroidales bacterium | reverse complement strand
TATTGATAGTATTTTTTGCGTTCATAGTATAATTCATACTAATATTTTCATACCATTTTAATTGTCCGGCTTTTGCTTTTTTCCTAAAAGGGTAAAACCGGTTAACGGAAAAAGATAATTCGGGCAAAGTTATGTTAACCTTTTTTGTTCCTGTGTTCTGGCTGTGGCTACCATTGATTGTTAAAAAATATTTTCCTGCCCAGTTTGTTTGATAGGCAACACTCGACTGAAAAGTATTTGATAAAAATACTTCAGTGCTTGTAGGATTATATTTATTATATTGGTTGCTGACAATATTAACGTTTGCTGAAAATTTGCTGTTTGGTCTTGCTTTTGGATCCTGGCTATGAACCCATCTAACAGCAAAATCATTACTTTTTTGATAGTCTGAAGAACCTTTATCACCAACGAGGTTTATTGCGTAAGTCATGTTAAATGAACCGCGGAATTTATATCTTTTAACATAGTTCATATATGGGTTTAGAGCCCAGCTACCTCTTGTGTAAATATCACCGATTAATTTAAAATCCAAATAATCGCTGATAGCCCAATAATATCCACCATCTTCAAAATAAAATCCACGGTCTGCAGATTCGCCGTAAGTGGGAATTAATATCCCGGAACGCTGTCCTGTTTTATTCGGGAATAACCCGAAAGGAATAAAGAGCGGTGTAGACACGCCTTCAATAACTAAATGTGCAGGACCTGTTATGATCTTTTTGCCGGGAATAACCTTGGATTTATTAAACCTGAACTCATAATGCGGATGCTCTTCGTTGCTACATGTTGTATATGAGCCGTACTTGACATTGATTTCATCGTTCTCCATTTTCTTTATGATCTTTCCATGTAAATAACCGTCTCCATCTTCTGTAAAAACTTTTGTAATTAATCCTTTTTTTGTTTCATAATTATATTTCATTGTACGCGACTTATAACTTTGATTATTTTCAGTAAAAACCGGGGATCCCACTATTTTACCTGTTGAATCTTCTATACCTTCTGCAAAAGCTATACTTTTTTCAAATTCAATTTTAATATAAGCAGATTTTAGATTTATTTTTTCGTAATTTATTTCAGCGTTATTATATAAAAAAACTTCCTGATTTTTTACATCAAAACGGATAGAATCATTTGAGTTGTAATCAACTTTTGATTTAATTGCAGCACTTGTTTTCCGAATTTCCAATGTGTCAACAGTCAATGTATCAACAACTAACGAGTCAACTTGTAATAACAAGGTGTCGTTTACGTTTTTATAAATAGTGTCTTGTGCAGTTAAAAAATAATTACACAAAAAAACAACTAAAAATATAAATGACGTTCTCAACGATTGGATTGTTAATAATTTGTCAAACAATTTATTAAAATACTATTTTGTTTAATATTATTTTTGTGTGGAATCAATAAGTTAATGATTTTTCCAAAAAATCAGTGTCAAATCTAATCAAAAAAATCATTATACGTGAAACGATTTGTTTTAAAATTTGTTTTAATAAATTTTATCTTCTTAAATGGTTTTAATGCCTTTACTCAAAACAACGGCATGGTGAGAAAGGTTATAATTGATGCAGGTCATGGAGGAAGAGACCCGGGAGCTTTAGGAAAAAAGTCAAAAGAAAAGGATATTGCATTATCCATCGCACTGAAAACAGGTAATTATATTGAAAAAAATTTACCTGATGTTAAGGTAATCTACACTCGAAAAACCGATAAATTTATTGAACTTTATAAAAGAGCTAAAATAGCAAATCAAAATAATGCCGATCTTTTTATTTCAATTCATTGTAATGCAAATAACTCATCAAAAATATACGGAACCGAAACTTATGTAATGGGCTTGCACAAAAGCCAGGCAAACCTTGAAGTTGCAAAAGCTGAAAATGCATCAATTTTAAAAGAAGAAAACATTTCTGACGAATACGAGGGATTTGATCCGAATTCTCCTGAAGCATATATAATTTTTAATCTTTATCAGGATGCCTTTTTAGAACAAAGTATTAATATTGCTTCAAAAGTTCAAAAGCAGTTTAAGGAAAGAGTCGGATTAAAAGACAGGGGTGTTCTTCAGGCAGGCTTTTGGGTTTTATACAAAACAACAATGCCCGGAGTTTTAATTGAAACCGGCTATCTGAGTAATCCGAAAGATGAAAAATTTTTAAATTCAAATGACGGACAAGTATTTATAGCTTCTGCAATTTACAGGGCTTTTAAAGAATATAAGAAAGAAATTGAAGCAGATAATAAGCCTTCACATTCAATCGTTAGTAATGTGCAGAAAATAAATCCTGATGAACCAAATAAAAATTATAAAGATTCTGAAAATAAGCCTTTTGATCCGGGGGTAGTATTTTGTATTCAGATTAAATCTTCAAGAAAAGAAATAAAATTAAATGCAAAGGAATTTAATGGATTGGAAAATATTCGGAAATACTATCATAATAGCTTATATAAGTATATTATTGGAAACGAAAAATCATTAAAAAGTGCCAACGAATTGAAAAAGAGAGTTAAAGATAAAGGGTTCAAAGACGCTTTTACAGTTGCTTTTTTTAACGGCAAAAGAATTTCAATGTCAAAAGCTAAAAAACTTCAAAAAAAATAAGTAAAAAAGAAAAAGTCTGCATATTTATTTTATTGTAATTGACTTTAAACTAAAAAATATTATATTTGTATAAAATTAAATTTTAAAGTTTTGAAATTATCACGGGAATTTATAGTTGGAATAGTCTTTGTTGTGGCGATTGCTCTTTTTTTCTGGGGGTATAATTACCTGAAAGGCTGGGATGTTTTCACAAAGCAAAAATCATTTTTCGGAATTTATGATCAGGTAAATGGTTTAATGAAGGCTAATCCTGTTTCAATTAACGGGCTTAATGTAGGTCAGGTAAAAAATTTGTATTTTGAAGAAAACAATTCAGGACGTATAGTGGTTGAGATAGTAATAGCTTCCGATTTCCCAATCCCTGTAAATTCTTATGCAAGAATCTACAGCTCCGACCTTATGGGCTCAAAAGCAATTGAAATAGAATTGGGAAATTCAGCAGTAATTGCAGTTTCCGGTGACACTTTGCTCACTTCTATTGAAGCCGGATTAAAAGAAGAAGTTAACAGGCAGGTGCAGCCAATAAAAAAGAAAGCAGAAGATTTGTTGGCTACTATTGACTCGGCAGTTACAGTTATTAGTGAAATTTTTAATGAAAATGCCCGTAGAAACCTTGCAAAAAGTTTTGAAAGTATTAAAAACACACTTGAAGCCATTCAAAGTGCTTCGTATGAAATTGATACTTTGGTTACAGTTGAAAGAAACCGGCTTGCTGACATATTAACTAATATTGAATCCATTACAAGAAATCTTGATAAAAATAAAGACAACATCAATAATATCATTTCAAATTTTTCTGCTATAAGCGATACACTTGCAAAAGCTGAAATCCCCAAAACATTTAATAATGCCAATATTGCACTGAAAAATATTGCAGAGATTGCTGATAAAATTAATAAAGGTGAAGGTACAATAGGTATGTTAATTCATAATGACAGTTTGTATTATCAACTTGAAAAATCAGCAGCTGACCTTAACAAATTACTTGAAGATATCAAGAAAAATCCCAAGAAATATGTGAGATTCTCGTTATTTTAAGAAACTAATA
>CAZREZ010000349.1:0-3671 GCA_964599115.1 uncultured Bacteroidales bacterium | reverse complement strand
CATTTCGGATAAGCCCTTGCTTGATTTGAATGTCAGCTTGGCTCTATCTTATCTGTTCCTGTAATTATCCCAATAATTTTGGGGACTTACAACTTTTGTCCCTCTAAATTCAGTCATTGTAAAATCATTAGTATTACCAGTTATAATATAATCTGCTTTTGACTCTGATGCTAATTCAAGCAACCTGTTGTCATCTTTATCTCCAATTATTTCAAATTTTTCTTTGGGAAAATATTTACTTGCTTTACTTTCCAACTGTGCTAATACAAACTCTGCTTTATGAAAAAAATCCGGATACTTATCAAATTTGGGTCTTTTTAAAACATCTAAATACTCTTTAAATAAATCATCAGATATACAAACATCTACAAGATTTTCAAGCACATAATTGTAAATAATGAAATTGGGATAACTTCTTTGTATCAAAGCAGAAACAAGAACATTAGTATCAATGATTATTTTTTGCACGTCTTACTGATTTTACTTCATTTGTTATCTCGTCCATTGACATTTTTGAGAGTTTGTATTTCTCAGCCAATTGAACACATTTATTTAATGCTTGTTTAGTCAATTCATTATTAATTATATCAATAAATTCTGTAAATGACAGCTTATCTTTACTTATCCCAAATTGATTATACTCTAAATCTGATATTAAAATATTAAGCGTTTTCATAATCGTAAGTTTTTTACAAATTTACACTTTTATCTGAAACTTTCCAAATCGCAGTTCTTGCATTACACACAACTTGTTTACATAGTAAGCCCCCCTTCTTTCTTCCACTGTATCCTTTTAATGATGAAGTTTATTAATCATTAACAAACAAAGATAATAAAAATATTTAATTTATCAATATCTCAGTCCTGAGAAGCAATATAAAATATTTATAGCGCAACTCGAAATCCCGAAATGATCAAAATTTAAAAATTTTTTTGTAAGTATTTGGAGGATCCTCGAAAAATAATGAAAATCAAAGATTTTCTATTTTTCGGGACCCGAAACAATCTCTAATCCTACAGCGTAGTCAAAATTATCTGCCAATAACCTTGTTCAAAAATTTTAAATTCCATTTCGGATAAGCCCTTGCTTGATTTGAATGTAAGCTTACCCCAGAATGGAAATTCAACTGATTCGGTTTGAGGAATTGCACGCGACATTTGTCCGTCTTTCATATTTACAATTTTTATATCCCTGACCTTGGATTTTGTCTGCGTCCCAACTGCCCTGTAAACAACAGTTATTGAACTCGCTTTTTTTCCTAAATTACGAAATTCAACATTTTCATCAATGTTGATCTTATAAATAATTTCGTAAGCTTTTTTTGGCTTTTCAGCTTTAATAGTATCCTGCTCCTGTGCCGATAAACTGAGAGCAAATGATGTTAGAAGACAAAAAATAAATAATTTTTTCATAACAAATGCTTTTTTATGGTGAAACAATGCATAAAGGTAATATAATTTCAGAATAATGATTAACAATATGCAATTTATGAAATGAATACAATTCTAAATCTAAATTCTAAAATCATAAATCTAAAATCCATTTAAAACACCGGTCTTATCAAAACATCAATTGCTCCAACTCCGAACTTTGCCAAAGAAGCACTATGATTGCCTATATCTTCATAATCCTTTAAAATCTTAATAATAGCATTTTTTAAAATACCGTTCCCAACTCCGTGAATAAAAGTTACTTTATGGAAATTATTTTCAATAGCACTTTCAAGGCATTTGACAAAATAATCCTTTTGTATATGCAACATATCTTTACTTTCCAGTTCCGAAATATTTTCAATCAACTCACCGATATGAAGATCAACAACTGCTTCTTTAGGAGCAGTTTTGTGTTTATCAATTAAAATTTCAATTTTAACTTCTTTAGCCTTTTTTTCAACTGTCTCAGGCTGTTCTTTTTTTAATTCTGTTTTATTACTTGAAACAAGTTGCATAGATGAAAGCTCACTAATAGTAATAATAAAAGCTTTTTTATCAATAAAAGATGAGTCAATATAATTTGTTTCTTTATTTAGTTTTGATGACTTGATCTTAAAATCAGAGCATGCAGGTAATAATATTCCTGAGCTCTTATCCTTGTGAAAAAGAATTTGTATAATTCCTTCTTTCCATTTTTCAATGTCTTCCCTGTCTGTTGTATCAAGCAACAGCATTGATGCTGAGCCAATAACATCATAATCAATCCCTGAATATATTCCTTTATCGGATTTTAAAAACAAACTGAACAAAATATCATAACCTGTGTGATTTATCAAATATATATCCAGCATCCCTGTTATCAGCCATTGCTGGTCGTGAGGTACAAAAGCAAGATAAACTCCCGGCATATTAGTTCCCTTTTTCGAAAAATTACCAATCGAAACAGTTCTTGTCTCAATCTTTTCTGCTTCCAAATTATCTTTTTCTATGTTAACATTAAATTCTTCATCAAACATCTCATCAGCTTTACTTTTAGGCTCAACTTTAACAAGATCGCTACATAAAGTAGGAATATCAAATCCATCTTCAATTGCAACATTAACCAGATTACTGCTGATAACTTTACTTACAACTCCTCCCCCGCTTTCGTTTAAAAATTTTACTTTATCTCCAACTTTGAATTTCATCTTAATAAATTTTTTTGCAAAATTAACATATCATATCCGATTTTAGTATTTAAATTTAGTATATTTGTAAAAAAATAATTGATATTATCTATAAATGAAAACATTAAAATTAATAATCATATTATTAATTGTTTTAACCGGTATTAATTTACAAATTATTGCTCAGCAAACAGGGAAAATTACTGGAATAATTTATGAAGACAAATCAAATAAAGTTATTCCTGATGTTGAGATAATACTTAATCCTCTGAAAACAGGAACAGTCACAGGGCAAAATGGCAAATTTGCTTTTAACGATATTTTACCCGGCGCTTACACAATAATTATTTCCCATGTTGGGTATATAAATCAATCAAAGAAGATAAAATTATCGGAAAATCAAATTTTGAACCTTAAATTTTTTCTTGTACAGAAAGTTCAAAAGCTTAATGAATTTATAATAAAAGATGAATTTATAAATAACACTCCTTACAAGATTGATTTTATTGATAAAATAAATATCAGAGAGTCGGCAGCGAGTGATATTGGCATTTTTTTGCGTTCAACACCAAATGTTTCGGGTATTCGCAAAGGCGGAACAAATGTTGACCCTGTAATCAGAGGATTCAAGTTTAGCCAGGTAAATGTGTTTATTAATAATGGCATTAAGATTGAAGGAGGTTGCCCAAACCGGATGGATCCGGCATCTTCACATATTGATATTAATGACATCAGCGAAATTAAAATATTTAAAGGACCTTATGCACTCAGATTTGGCCCTAATCTTGGCGGAATAGTGAGTATTAAAACAATACAGCCAAAGCCATATCAAAAATTTCAAACTGAGATTACTGCTATTCAGGGATTTGAAAGCAACTGGAATGGCAGCAAGCAGCATTTGAGTATTAAAGGCGGAAACAGATTCATTTATTTTAATTTATCGGGAAACTATAACAAATACGGAAATTATACAGCAGGAAATTCTGAAACTATTAGTTCGGAATTTAAAAAATATAATTATACTGCACAATTAGGTTTTAGCCCGGTAAACAATCACAATTTTATTTTTTC
>CAZREZ010000348.1:0-3676 GCA_964599115.1 uncultured Bacteroidales bacterium | reverse complement strand
TTTTAGATTTAAATAAAGGAATTACTAAACTAAATTATACTTAAAAAATCGCTGATGGCAATCGGGGAGCCCTGGTTGGACAACAATCTAAAATTGGCTATTGGTTTCTTAATCGCGATAGCAGTTTTTTTATTAATATTTGGTTGTTGCAGGTGATGGGGTAAATATAATTTTTTTGAGATATTTAAAATATTTATAGCTATTTAATTTTTACCAACTTCAGATTACCAACAGAATTATTATTGATTATTAACTTAATTAAATAATTCCCTGCCGGTAATTTCCTCCCATAATCATCCATCCCGTCCCAGTAAAATTTACCGCTTCCGGGCAGTTGCCGAACATCCATAAGAGTGGTTACTTTCCTGCCGTTCATATTATAAACCTCTATTTTTATATGACCGCCATCTTTTGTGATATAACTTATGTATGTGCCGTAATTAAATGGATTAGGTGCAGCTTTGAGCCAGAGTTGTGGTTTTTTTTGTGATAGCTTAGGTAAACCAACATAAAAATACTCATAAGCCCCCATATCAATTCCACCACCGCTTATGCGTGGGTTGCCTGCTAAATCGGTATCAGGAAGTTCTATCCCCGGCGGCAGATCCAGGGTGCCGGCATCTATGCAAGGAGAAGCTGCTGTTAGGGCGTAATTATAAAATCCTGCTGTGTCCCATAACGGATCGGTATCTATGTTGGTGGAGTCATAATAAACATTGTTATAAGATGAGTATAGTCTGATACCTTCTTCTCTTCCCTCAATCAAGGAGTTGTAAATATTTAAATCTGAATCTCCATATTCATTTGAATACATGTATAGTTCCGCCGGATAGTTATTATACAGTATTGAATTATAAATATTTAATGTTGAATTGGTATGAATACCTATAGAAGCCCCCTGGCTGAAGAATGAACTATTATCACCAACTGTACAATTTATAAGATATCCTTTTGAACCGTTCATTACAAGTAGAGAAGGACTGGTTAATATATTTGGGTGCCATGGATGTGAATAATTTCCGGAAAATTCACAATTCACAAAATAACAAGTTATAGAATCAGGATAATCTACTTCCATTCCTACAATAACAGCCGCTCCACCCTTTGGTTTTGTTGTATCATAATCGGGCAGGTTTTCACGGAAACAGCAATTTATAATTCTTACCGTATCAGCAGTATATGGGGGATTTCCGGTTTCCCATCCCGAACTGGTAGTAAGAGCCATTCCACCGTAGTTATGATATAATTCAACATTCTGAAGCAAAGCGTTATTAGATTTGAAAAATGCTCCACAGCTATTCCCATACCCCTTGTTTTCGGTAAACAGTAGATCATTAAAAGTAACATTATGGTTGTTTCTGGCTGACCAGGCACCATTTATTACCTGGTAAAGATTATTCCCGTTTCCATTGCGAATGGTAATTTGATTTAGAGAGTAATTATCCGTATAACCGTTTCCATAAAGCAAAAATGTTTGCCTGTGTGCATCCAGGATGGTTGAATCCCTGCTTTCCCCTGTAATATTTACATAAGCCCTCAGGTTGAGCGGGAATTTTTCCCGGCTTGCAGTATCATATATTCCGTTTGCAAGATGAATAGTTTTTGGGTTAAGCGTATCGGAATAAATTTTTGAAAGCGCAAAATAAATATTTTTCAAAGGTTCATCTGTGTTGAGACCGCTATTGCTGTTATCCCCATTGGGGCTGACATACACGTCGGCATTTACTGTTTGTAATTTAGCATTCAGAATGGAATATTCTATGGTGCAGGGATAACCGTAGCCACCATGGCAATATATATGAAACGATGACGGGTTCAATACTGTAAAGGTATCTACTGAAAAAGAAACATCTGAAATATCTACAGTGAACACATCGCTGCCGGAAGCAGCATAATTATTGTATATGTTACATAAGGATACCGTATCGAATACAACATTACTATAACCGCCTATACCTATACCGCCGCCACGGTAAATTGCCCTGTTATTATTTATTGTAACATTTGATAAATGCAATGTTTCATTATTTAGATTATTACAGTATATTCCACCACCGCTGCGGTTCACAAAGTTATCTCTTATAATACAATCCTTCACAGTTATAGCTGCATTTCTGATATATATTCCCCCGCCATCGTGCATTTTCCCGGAAGTCCAACCTATTCCATGTATAATGGAAAACCCACAGAGAATAGCGTTGCTTTCATTTGAATTAATAGTAACACAACTGCCATTATGGTTACCATCAATGACAGTTTGATCAATATAGCTATCATCTCCTGTTATTAGAAATAAGCTTGCAATACTTATGTTTTTTCCGTTGTAACTTATGTTTTCAAAATATGTGCCCGGGTAAACCAAAACAATATCTCCATCCTGGGTGACATTAATGGCTGCTTGTATGCTTGTGTATTGCTGCGTACCGTTAATGTCAACATATAATGTGTCTGACAGCAATATTTTGAAAGGTATTATTGAAGCAAGGATCAATATTAAAATTAGTTTTTTCATGTTTGTTAGTATTATGGTGTTTTAATGTCAAATGCCTGCCCCGTAAGGAAGAATGACTGTATCAAGGTCAGATATCAAAGTTACGGATTACGGATTACGGATTACGAATAAGAATTAGCTCAAGTATTATTCTATAATAACCAGTTTACCATTTTTATTCAAACCGTTTGCAATGAACTTATAGTAATAAACACCTGGCTGGAGCGTTTTTCCGGAATCATTTTTTCCGTTCCATGCTAACTTATAAATGCCTGATGTCTGGTTGCCGTCAATCAGGGTAGTAACCCGCATTCCTTTCGTATCGTAAATATAAAGCCCGACCTTTGTTGGCTTTTTTAATTCATAAATAAAGTTGGTTTGATTGCTAAACGGATTGGGATATACTTTAAATTCAATATCTCCGGAAGTTTCAATTTCCTCATCCTCGTAAGCAGTATATCCTTTAAGTGAAATCCAGTAATAATCTGCCTTATCTTTTGAATGGATAATACGACTTTCCATACAATTTGTCTTGAAATTATAAACACTGTATTTTTTTACGGTTTTTCCGGTAGCTTTTAAACCATAATGGCTAATAAAAGATATCTCTGGGTTATATCCAAATGAATCGGTCAGGTAACCGTTTATCTCTACGATACTGTCCTGTACCACTGAAGCACCAACACATGTTGTATCCTCATATACTGCAATTTCAACAGGAAGGCTGTCCGGATTCATTTCAACATAAAATGGTGTATAATCAGCTTTTTCTTCATAAGAAAAATAATTAGTTTCCGGTGCAGAAAGCGGTATTTCCGGGTTAGAATTAGAGGGCCAATAGAAAGTACAATCATCAAATACCTTAACAACAACCATATCACCATAACTTAGAGTAAAGTTTAGCATATAATCCGGAACCGGTGGTTGATTACCGGAAGGATTAGCTATTGCCCAGTCCTGATGTCTAATCTCGCTGATATTGTTCCAGATGGAAGCGAATGCATCTCCAATACGCATCGTATAAGGCAGAAAATATCCAATCCAGTTGGGGTAACCGGCATAAAGGTTCATTTCAGCAAGCGTCTCATCAGGCAAAAGTATTGTTCCCTGAAGATAAATATGCCTGACCTCTTCAGCGATTTTTTACGGGTTATTTATTTTAGTAAATTGTTTATTTAAATCTAA
>CAZREZ010000347.1:0-3677 GCA_964599115.1 uncultured Bacteroidales bacterium | reverse complement strand
AGAAGATAATGTTTCATAATTATATTTTTCAAATGTATGAAATTTTTTTAAATATCCAAATTATCAATTGGGCTTTTTATACTATAACGCATAAACTTTAAGCAGAAATTAAAAAGTAACGGTTTTTGCAAAAATAAAAACATAATAAAACAAATAAAAACTAAAAAACCGGATGATAATACAAATCTATCACCAATTTTCCCTCTTGCTAAAAGCCAATCTTCAAATTTGTAAAATTCCGGCAATTATTAAAACCACATATCCTCTGAAATAGCCGGCCCCGCTACTTTTGGTGTTGTTCAAAAATGCATATAAAAACCGTAGATGCTTGCACTACGGAATTTTTATATGCTTAGGTGTTATGGTGTGTTTGCCTTTTTAGTCCTTGAAAAGTTTCTTTATTCTTTTATCAACTTCCTTTTGTAAATATTCGTCAAGTTGTCCAAGTTCTCTTTTTATTAATTCTTTAGGAATTGTCACTACTTTATGAATCCTTATTACAGAATTAACAGTCAGTCCTGTTTTTTCAAAACTTCTGTCTTTCTTTTCTATGATTATATCAGTTTCTAATGGTTTAACTGGTATTTTGCTTGAAATAAAAGCAATTACTATGTGATTATATTTTCCAATTGTGTTCGTCAAACAAATGGCTGGTCTGACTTTTATTGTAGAAAAATTGTCAAACGGAAATGGAACTAAAACTACTTTATTTTTAATCATTGAAAGCTTCCCCATCTTTAAGAGAGTAAATGTCTTCTTCGTCTTTAAGAAAATCAAATGCTGGATTGTTGGAAATAAAAGTCAACCATAACTTTTCATCGTCCAATTCATTTTCTTCTTGCATTAAAATAATTACCCTAACTTTCTTTTCTCGTGTTCGTAAAGGATTATCAAGGCGTAAAAGTCCCCTTTTGTCAATTATACCTGTTGTTTCTATTGCTTTCATAATGTGTCCGTTTAAAATTTTTAACAAATTTACAAAAATTTATGTTTATGTCATTGACAAGAAGCTATTTTTAAATACACCATAACATGTCTATAAAAGAAATAAACATTCGCTTTACCATATTCCACAAAAGGCATAAATGAATGTTTTGTTCTCTTTATAGATTTCAAAATTAATCATATTTTTAAATTATCCAAAGGATTTCTTACGTATAATAAATTTTTTTGCTTTTTTTAGCCTGAATAATTCATCACGCAAAGACGCAGAGGCACAAAGATTTGAATTAAAACAATTTAATGCCTGCAATACTTTTTATATAATGAAATTGAATATTTTAAACACTTATTGCTAATTTATTAATTCTTTGCGGCTTAGCGGCTTTGCGTGAAATTTTATGAATAATGCAGGTTAGAAGTGTCCATCCATAAACTAAACCCTTAGAATTTTATTTAAAATTTGTCTGACTTTATGGACAAATACTTAAAACGTATAACATTTATAATTCATCCGATGACTTATGATACTCAAAACCGTTGAAGTAACAAATACTTTAAAAAATATACTTTTTCCAAAGCTTAAGCATATAACTTAAGTCATCGGATGAATATCAATACACAATGCTAAAAATGATTAACAGATACTTTTGAATGACAATTTGTCCTGAAATATAAATTGGCAAATTATTTGCTATGCTGAACTTCGTTCAGAATTATATGTTAAAAACATTTTTTTAAAAACAGAATCAAAAAATGACAAAAGAAGAAATCAATCAAAAAAAAGATATACAAAACAAAACAGAAAATACTTCCCACGGAAAACCAAGCGGGGAAGAAAAAAAACAAAAAGCAGGGAAACCTAAAAAAGAAGAATCAAAGCTTAAGAAATTACAGCTGAAATATGATGAACTTAATGACAAATATATACGTCTGTTTTCAGAATTTGATAATTACAGAAAAAGAACTTTAAAAGAAAGAATTGAACTCAGTAAAACGGCATCCGAAGGAATTATTATTGCTCTGTTGCCTGTACTGGATGATTTTGAGCGGGCTTTGCAGGCATTTGACAAAACCGATAATACTGAAAGTATCAAAGAAGGAACAAATTTAATCTATAATAAATTTAAATCTATACTTGAAAGCAGGGGACTGGAACAAATGAAATCACACGGCGAAGAATTTAACACCGATTATCATGAAGCAATAACAACCATACCTGCCCCTTCCAAAGATAAAAAAGGTAAGGTTATAGACGAAGTTGAAAAAGGTTATTTGTTAAATGGCAAAGTAATTCGTTATGCAAAAGTTGTTGTTGGTAGCTAATTTTTGACCATTATATTATATTAAATTTATAAATACCAAAATCTGTCAACAAATTATATGACGCTGATTAACACAAATTAATTAGAGTCTGTTTATAAACTAAACATTTAGAGCTTTAAAAAAAATAACAAATTACAAGCACCAAAATACAAATATGTCAAAAAGAGATTATTACGAAGTACTTGAAGTTTCCAAAGATGCTACCGACATTGAAATAAAAAAAGCATATCGTAAGCAGGCGTTAAAATATCATCCCGATAAAAACCCAGACGATACGGAATCAGAAGAAAAGTTCAAAGAAGCAGCCGAAGCTTATGAAGTGCTCAGCGACTCTCATAAAAAGAGCCGTTATGACGAGTTTGGACATGCAGGATTAGGAAGAGGTGCAGGAAACGGTTTTGCCGGTGGTGGTATGAGTATGGACGACATTTTTAGTCAGTTTGGCGATATTTTCGGAGGTGCTTTTGGAGGATTCGGTGGCTTCGGAACAAGCAGCCGGCAAAGAAGAAGAGTAAACCGCGGAACCAACCTCAGAGTTAAAGTTAAGCTTACACTTGAAGAAATTTCAAATGGTACGGAAAAAAAGATAAAAGTCAATAAATATATTGAATGCAAATCGTGTAAAGGTACAGGAGCTGAAGACGGCTCATCTTATTCAACCTGTTCAACCTGTCGTGGAACCGGACAAGTAACCAGAGTTACCAATACATTCCTCGGTCAGATGCAAACATCTTCCACTTGCCCGCATTGCGGTGGCGAAGGTCAGATCATAACTAACAAATGCAATACCTGTGCAGGTAACGGAATAGAAAGAGGTGAAGATATTATCAGAATAAATATTCCGGCAGGCGTTTCAGAAGGTATGCAATTATCTATAAATGGAAAAGGCAACGCAGCAGCAAGAAAAGGTATTCCCGGTGACCTGATAGTTCTTATTGAGGAAATCAAACATCCTGAACTTGAAAGAGACGGCTCAAATTTGTTATATAATCTTTTTATCAGTCTCCCTGATGCTGCTATAGGCTCTACTTTAGAAATGCCAACAATTGAAGGAAAAGCACGAATTAAAATTGCACCCGGAACACAGGGAGGGAAAGTTCTAAGATTAAAAGGCAAAGGGCTTCCAAGTATTAATTCCTACGGTAAAGGAGACATCTTAGTTAATATTAATGTCTGGACACCTAAAACACTGACAAAAGAAGAGCGAACAATACTGGAAAAACTAAGCAAATCAGATAATTTCAAGCCAAATCCGACAAGTAATGATAAAAGTTTTTTTGACAGGATGAGGGAATACTTTAGTTAGTGTTTGTCCATAATGTCCGATTTCTTCGTTACGCTTGTCTTGAAAATTAGTTATTTACAAAAGTAAACTCCTGATTTTCAAGACTGCGCAAGCCTCGAACTCGAAC
>CAZREZ010000346.1:0-3687 GCA_964599115.1 uncultured Bacteroidales bacterium | reverse complement strand
GCTATTAATTTTGAGTTGTTTTCAATTACTTCAATCAAGCTGTCGGAAAGTAAATTTTTCTTTTTATCTCTTATTTGTTTCTCATCTAATGTTAAAGAAAAGGAATCAACAATAGCCCAATAATCCAATTTACCTTTTATATAAGTTTCTACTGCCTTTGTATTTGATGTAAAAGCCAGTTTTGGTATTTTTTCAACCGGAAAATATTTCACATCTATTGCATCGTCACCTGCAATTATTTTTCCACCTGTTTGTTCTACTTCAAATGAAAGAAAAATCAGATCGCCGTAAAAATAATTATTACATGAATCAACATCAATTAGTTTTATGATTCTGGCTTTCACTCCGGTTTCTTCTTCAAGCTCTCTTAAGTCTGCTTTTTCAATGCTCTCCCCTATTTCAACAAAACCAGAGGGCAAGCACCACTTTCCTTTATAAGGATTGTTTCGCCTTTTAACAAGAAGAATTTCACGATCTTTTACAAGAATTGAAGAAACAACCGGTAACGGATTATCATAAAAGAAAATATTACATACAGGACAATATTCCCGTAAAACATCTCCCTCTTTTTTGTTTATAATTTTTCCACTGCAATATGGACAAAATAATCTTTTTTTCTTTTTCATAATTAATACTGAAGTTAACGCCTATTTTTTCAAAGGTTGTGAACAAACAAATATTATATCATCCTTTGTAATTTTTAATCTTTTTTTTGTTTGAGTATCCTTCCTTAACTGATTGATAATAATATTGATTAATTCCTTATCAACATTATCAGGGGAAAAATATAATGCATAACTACATAAAATTGTATCAAAACAATTATTGTCAAATTCAGATAAAATGGATTTTCCTGAGCTAATAAATTTTCCTTTCAAACCTGATATTTTACATGATTCAATATACAAATGTTCATATTCTTTAAAGCAGTCAATGCCTGTTACCAGTGCTTCGGGATCTGCTTTGCCCTTTAAAGCTCTTGTAAAAAAACCAAATCCACACCCAAGATCAAGTATTTTTCTCCCTGATTTCATATCCAGTCCTTCAAGTGCAATTTCTCTTATGTCAGATTTATTTGTTGAATGAGTTATAATAATATTTGCAACTATTTTGTGAGTAGCAACATCAGCAAAAACATCAGCCAGTTTATGAAGCTTTTTTGTAGACACGGGGCTATTTATTTTTTTATTCTACTAATATACTACTTTATTTTTAAATCAAATAAAAATAATATTAGAAAATAATTATAAAAAAGTATCTTTACAAAATAATATTTTATTCAAATGAAGCATTATAAAAAAATTCCTAAATTTTTCGGATTAAGAATATATTTATTTTCCACAATATTATATTTCTTTTTGGTAATGCCTATAATGGGTATTTTGTTTTTTAAATACGGTCCTGAATGGCTTGAAAGCAGAAATATTTCTTATTCAGGTAAATCTAAATTGTCCGATTCATTATCATTAAAAAATAATTCTTATATTTTTAAACATGATTCTGCATTAATGTTCAAGATTAAAAAATTATCTAATGTTGATATTGACACTCTGAAAATAACTGATAAGGAAATTATTTCTGTTTTTGATACAGTTGCAGGTATTATTGACTCAATTAATAAGCAGCCGGTCACAGCACCCTTAAACATAAATATTTCATCAAAAACAAACTCGCAGACCACAGAAAATAAATTCGGCAGCACTTTAGTATTATTGTTAAAAGTTCTTGCCCTAAGCTTTTTTTTCGGACTTGTATTTAACCTTCCATTTAAGATATATTTTCGTAAAAAAAGAAAAGGTAAAGAGATATCTGAGCGTTTGTTTAAATTTTGTAAAAAATTACTCATAAAATCTCCCATTATAAACAGCCTTATACTTTTCTTACCCTTTTTAATCACCTTAGTTTATATGGCTTACATCTTGTTATTTGATACTTCTTTTGACGATATTTCAAAACGCTTTTACTTACAGTTTTTCTTTATTTCACTTGTAGCTTCATTTTTAATAGTCATGTTCGTTTATTTTTGGGAAAAGCACCGTGTTCACATAAAATACATTGAGTATATTTATTCTAAAGAAGAACTCAGAAGAAGAATTTTTAACATCAAGGTTGGTAAGATAAAGAACAGGCTTTGGGTTTCAAGCGGTATGACAACACTTCTGCCGTTAACAATAGTAATTTTTTATTTATTCTTAAGTCTTACAACACTTAAAGATATTGGATTAGATAAAATTTCGGATGCACAATTAAAAATTCTTTTTGGAAAATATCTGGCATACTTTAGTGATGCTACGAGTAAAATTTCATTTGAGGATTATCAAAGTTTTTTTTATGTTAATGCTTTTGACAGTATTTTAATGTTTATCGGGATTTTTACCGGTATTTTTATTTCAATAATATACATTTTGATTTTTGTAAACTGGACAACAAAAGATATTGTTGGTCCTGTTAAAGAACTGCTTGCAAATATGCAGAAAACAGGGCAGGGCGAATTAAATCAGTACAGTATTGTAAGAACTAATGATGAAATTGGTGAGCTAACCGAAGGATTTAATGAGATGTCGCAAAAATTAAAAGACTATATTACTAATATCTCAAGAATGAATAAAGCCAATTCGCGCTTTGTTCCGCGTAAGTTTCTTGATTTTTTAGGCAAAGATAGTATTGCTGATATTAAATTAGGTGATCAGGTTCAAAAAGAAATGACTATACTATTCTCCGATATACGTTCATTTACAACAATCTCAGAAGAAATGACACCGAAGGAAAACTTTGATTTCCTTAATAATTATCTCGGATACATGGAGCCCGTTATCAGAAATAATCATGGTTTTATTGATAAATTTATCGGTGATTCAATAATGGCACTTTTTGGAGATAAAGCCGAAGATGCAATAAATGCTGCTATTGAAATGCGAATTAAACTTCTTGAATTTAACCAGGTGATGAGTCAGTTTGGAAAGCCTCAGATAGATAGCGGAATAGGTATTCATACGGGTTTATTAATGCTTGGGATTGTTGGTGGTGAAGGCAGGATGGACGGAACCGTCATTTCAGATGCTGTTAATCTCTCATCACGTCTCGAAGGTCTGACTAAAATATATGGAGGTTCAATTATAATTTCTGAAGACACATTGATAAAACTTAATGATCCAAGCCAATATAATTATAGATTTTTAGACATTGTAAAAGTAAAAGGTAAAAAAGAAGCGGTATATATTTTTGAAATACTTGATGGTGAACCTGAAAAAATTAAGCAACTGAAAATTAAAACCAAAGACTTGTTCTCTAATGCACTTCAGTTTTATAAAAACGGAGAATTTGAAAAAGCTGAAAAATATTTTAAAGAAACTTATGAAATAGATAAATTTGATAAAGCTGCTGCTTTATATATTGAAAGATGCAATAATTTAATTAAATATGGCGTCCCAAAAAACTGGGATGGGATTAAAGTAATTGAAGAGAAATAATAATGGAGTGATGGGAATAAGGGGAATAAAGGGAATAATGGAATAATGGAAATATGGGTAATAATGGGAAATATGGGAATATGGGTATTAGTACCCTTATACCTTTATACCCTTATTACCCCTATAACCGAAGGGCATCCGTATGGATACAATATTCAAAATCTATCCTCAAAGCCAGAAAATTGAAATTGATTAATAAACTGATTAGTTATAATTT
>CAZREZ010000345.1:0-3703 GCA_964599115.1 uncultured Bacteroidales bacterium | reverse complement strand
GCCGTGATAGTGTGAGCAGTAAAACTTTGGTCTCCATCATTTTCCCACCATTTAATATAAGTTCCACATGAGGACCCCACGATATCCATATCCCCGTCATTATCCATATCAACAGCCCTTACCCAATGTGCCGCTGCAAAAACTATTTCATGTTGAGTAAAATTTTGGCTGCCATCATTCTCCCACCAATAGATTCTTCCGCCTCCATATGAGGTACCAAGCACATCCTTATCACCATCATTGTCCATATCCGCAATATAAACACTGGTAGCCTGTGAAAATGTTGCTAAAGTGTTTTCAGTAAAACTCCCCTGTCCGTCATTCTCCCACCAATGAATACCCTGATTTCCCCAATAAGTACAAAAAATATCAATATCGCCATCCTGGTCCAGGTCATCAGCATAAACAGTGTGTGGATCAGACCATGTTGGCGATATGGTATCCTCCTGGAAATTGTTGTTTCCATCATTTATCCATAATGAAACCCTGTGATTATTGCTGGCTGTACTCAGAACATCTGCATCATTATCATTATCAATATCAATGGCAAATATGCATAATGCACCGGCATAGTTTGAAGCAATTGTATTTCTTGTAAAGTTTTCCGATCCATTGTTCTCCCACCAATCAATTGAATTTCCATCATATGCAGCACCAAGAATGTCCATGTCGCCATCGTTTTCCATATCGATGGCATAAACCGACATTGTTCCTTCGTAGTCTTCTTCGATTAGTGATTCGGTAAAACTAACTTGTGCCTGGCAAATATTAGAAATAAATATAAGCCCTGAAAATACTATTGTTTGAAACTGAAGTTTTAATCTTTGATTTTTCATTTTAACCTCCTTTTATAATTTGACTTTTGTTTTTGAATATTTAACAAAGTTTATTAATCAAATTCAGAAATAAAAATTAAATCAACTAACTCAATAAGTGCATATGCCAATTGTAAAATTTAAACCATAAACTAAATATTGATTGTTTTATGTAGTTTGTTTATAAATTGTTGAAATTTGTATATTTTATGTTTTTATGTCGGATTAATTTTGTTTTTTTACAATTCTTATGAAGAAATCATACATAATTATTATACATCTGGTATTTTGGTTTATCGTTTTATCATTAAACTATTCTTTTTTAATTTTTAGGGGAGTAGAAGTCCCGCCCGAAAGTTATATTTATACAACTGTAAAATCAGCACTTGAAGTGGGTGACTTTTATGTGTTTTATCTTTTTATTGTTCCAGGTTTTTTAAAAAACGGGAGCTCTCTTCGATTAGTAATATTTTCGCTCATATATGCTCTTTTTTATATTGTATTCTATGCTGCAATACTAACCTATTTAAATATATTACTTGGCTCTACAGAATATTGGGATATATTTAAAATACAATTAATTGTGGCCGCCTATTACGTGATTTTATATATCATTTTAGGTGGGCTGTTAAAACTTGCCCTCAATGGGATTGAAAGTCACCGTCAGCAACTTAAATTAGAAAAACAGAATATTAAAAGTGAACTTGCTTTACTGCGTTCTCAGGTTAATCCGCATTTCCTGTTCAATACTCTAAACACTATCCATTCTTTTGTTATTAGCAATCATCCAAAAACTGCCCAGGCGGTAATAAAATTATCTGACATAATGCGTTATATGTTATATGAAGCAGCAAGAGAAAAAATTACACTGGATAAGGAGATTGAATATCTGAAAAGCTATATCACCCTTCAGAATTTCAGGCTTGAGAAATCACGGTTCGTTGAATTTGAACTAAAGGGTAAAACAAGTGGCATTTTAATTCCTCCGATGTTTTTTACACCTTTTGTTGAAAATGCTTTCAAACATGGCAAAAAGAAAGGTGAAGAAACTGGTATTACCATAAACTTTGAGGTTAACGATAAAATGATTTTTTTTAAAATTGTTAATTATACTAATCCGGTTAAACCATCGGAAATTGTAAAAAGTGAAGGGTTTGGGCTGAAAAATGTAAAACGCAGGCTTGAATTACTTTATCCGCAAAAACATAAACTGGAGATTGTTGAGAAAGATAATAACTTTACAGTCTGGTTACAAATTGAATTAAAATGATAATTGTAAATTGTATAGCGATTGATGATGAACCCCCTGCTTTAAGGCAAATGAAGGAATATATTTCAAGAGTTCCTTATTTGAATTTATTGGACACTTTCGACAATGCAATCGATTCGATGAATTACCTGAAAGAAAATCCGGTTGACCTTGTATTTCTAGATATTCAAATGGAAAATCTTACTGGCATTGAATTTTTAAAGCTCCTAAAACAAAAGCCATGTATAATTCTTACAACTGCTTTTGACTCATATGCTTTAGAAGCCTTTGATTTGGATGTTGATGACTACTTACTTAAACCCATTTCATTTGAAAGATTTCTGAGAGCAACTGAAAAAAGCTACAATAAATTACTTCTACAGAAACAAATATTATCTCATAAACCAGATAGAAAAACCGAAAATAAAGATTTCTTTTTTGTGAAGACCGAATTTAGGATTCAACGAATTGATTTTAAAGACATTCTTTATATTGAGGGCATGAAAGAATACTTAATAATTAAAATGGAAAATGAGAAGGTATTTACATTGCAAAGTTTTAAAGAAATTCTCGCCAGTCTTCCTGAATCAAATTTCATCAGGGTACATAAATCATATATCATTTCGTTAAATAAGATTAGCTCTATACGAAAGAATAAAATATATGTCGGGGAAAAAGCCATTCCCATTGGTAGTACTTATAAAGATGCATTTTTTAGATCAATCCAAAAATAGAAATATGAATTTGGGCGATAGAATGGTGAGTTACTATAAAAAATGAATTGTAATTTTATAAATCAATATTTAGTACATATTCAATTTTTACTAGAACCTGTTGATCATCGAATACAATCAATGTTAAAAAGGGGAAAGGAAGTGAATTTGAAGCAAGATTTAAAAATGAAGAGTTTAAACTAAAATAGCCAATGCTCACAGCCAAGCACATTTGCAATTCACACAAGACAACTCTTAATCCTAAAATTGCAAAAGAGCTTGTCTGTCTGCAAATACTTTTTTGCCGACCCGAAAAAACAAAATCAGGTCCTTGCTAAATTGAAAAGGAATGATAGAAATGAATAAAGCCCAGCAGGTAACAATGTATATAAAAAATTGCCGAGACAGTAGTAAATTTAAGCATTGTAGCTCGTTTCAACTTCATCGCATTTTGAAAGTGAACTGCTTCGAAACCGGCAACTTTTCATATACTTGACCGTCAGACTGTCTAAAAACCTAACAATATTTTGTTAATAATTTTATTCTTCTAAAATCAGATACTTTTTATAAATTGAGTATCTTTAAAACATGAAATTTATACAAGGAACCAACAGAAATCAGGTAAACCTTTTTCCTGTCTCGCTCGAACAATCCATTGATGAAGATAATGAAGTACGCATCATCGACCTGTTTGTTGATAGCTTATCATTACAAAATTATGGGTTTGAGATGGAATATGTTGAAAACGGTCGTCCGGCATACCATCCGTCCGATTTGCTTAAGCTATACATTTACGGATATTTAAACAAAACCAGCTTAAGGACAAATATAAGCAACTGGAGAAACAACTGAAAGAAAGCGGAGAAACCCACCTGTTTTCCGCATCTGGACACCCTAAACATAAATATTTATAAAGAATTTTTTAA
>CAZREZ010000344.1:0-3710 GCA_964599115.1 uncultured Bacteroidales bacterium | reverse complement strand
TATTTACATTAATAATTCTGATTACATTTTCAATAACAATTATAATTATTCTCAAGCAAAAAAAATTATCAGAAATCAAATCCGATTTTATAAATAACATGACTCACGAGTTTAAAACTCCCATTTCCACAATCTCACTTGCTGTTGATTCAATAAATAATCCAAAAGTCATTAAAGAAAAAAAGAATATTCTTTATTATACAGGAATAATAAAGGAAGAAAACCAAAGGATGAATTCCCAGGTTGAGAATGTACTTCAAATGTCATTAATTGATAAAAAAGATATTGAGTTGAACAAACAAATGACTGATGTACATGAATTAATAACAAAAGCTATAAAAAATATTAATTTACAAATTGAGAAACGAAAAGGTAAAATAGAAGTTCATCTTGATGCTGAAAATTTTCATTTTTTACTTGATAAAATCCATTTTGTTAATGTTATTTCCAATTTACTTGATAATGCCATTAAATATTCAACTGTTTCGCCAAAAATAATTGTAAGGACAAAAAATAATAATAACGGGATTATTATTTCGGTTGAAGACAACGGAATAGGAATGAGTAAAGAAACTCAAAATAAAATATTTGATAAATTTTTCAGGGTTTCAACAGGTAATATTCATAATGTTAAAGGTTTTGGGTTGGGATTAAGTTATGTTAAAGCAATTGTTAATGCATGCAAAGGCAATATAACAGTAAAAAGTGAGCAGGGGAAAGGCAGCAGGTTTGAGATATTTTTACCTTTTATCAGATTATAATTATGGAAAATATTTTTAAAATATTCTTGGTTGAAGATGATAAAAACTTCGGGGCAGTTTTAAAATCATACCTTGAGATTCATAATTATCAGGTTGTATGGGTTGATGATGGAGCAATAGCTATGAATAGGTTTAAAAAAGATAATTTTAACATTTGTATTCTTGATGTTATGCTACCAAACATTGACGGATTCGAAATAGCCGGTGAAATTAGAAAGATCAATCAAAATATACCGTTAATATTTCTTACAGCCAAAACATTAAAATCTGATATATTAAAAGGTTTTAAGGTCGGAGCAGATGATTATATTACCAAGCCTTTTGATTCGGAGGTACTGCTATATAAAATAAAAGCAATACTTAAACGTAACGAAAACAACATAAGTGAAACAACTGATATATATGAATTTCAAATTGGCAGATACTTATTTAATTATAAGTTAAGAACCATTTTATTAAACGAAAACAAACAAAAGCTTTCGCCAAAAGAAGCTGAATTATTAAAACTGCTTTGTTTAAACAGAAACAATGTCTTATCACGTGAATACGCTCTGAAAACCATCTGGGGCGACTGTAATTATTTTACTACAAGAAGCATGGATGTATTTATCACAAAACTCCGAAAATATTTAAAGGATGATTCCGCTGTTGAGATAGTAAATCTCCACGGCAGCGGTTACCGTCTTAAAATTGATTGAGATTAATTATAGTCATTCCATAAAGTCAAACAAATTACGAATTAAAGCACCAAATAACAAAAAACAAATAACAAAACTTGTCATTTGTTATTTTGATATTTATTCAAACTATCAATCCTTGTAGCTTTAGTAACTCCTTTAATTTTCTCCAATTTAAACAGCAACTCATCCAAATGCTTGGTGTCTTTTACACTAACTTTAATTTTTCCTTCAAACATTCCGTTTTTTGTATCAGCAGATATTGATATCATATTAACTTTCAGTTCGTTTGAAATTACTTTTGAAATTTGCTTTAACAAGCCAATTTCATCAACACCTGTTACTTTAATAATTGTTTGATAATGTACCTGATTCGCATCTTTCCATTTTACATCAATTACCCTGTATTTGTATTTTGATAGCATTTGTGCAGCATTCGGGCAATTTAATCTGTGAATAGTAATCCCTTTACCAACAGTTATAAATCCAAAAACTGCATCTCCTGATATTGGATTACAACACTTGGCTAAATTATAGGTAACATTTTTTATTTTATCATCAATTTCTAAAAACTCTTCCTCAGATTTTTTAACCTGTTTGCTTATTTCTTCAGCTGCAATAGTTTTACTATCACCATTTTTTTTCGGAAGAGTATTACAGGCATTTTCAATTAAAAGCTTTTTTATCTCAGTTAAATCCAATTTTTCAACTGCAATGGAATAATACAGATCAACTGATGATTTAAATTTATAATATTTTATCAACTTGTCAATTGATTCATCATTGAAAGGTATTTTCCAGTTTTTTAATTTTCGTCTTAAAATCTGATTTCCATTATCGGCTTCTTTATATTTATCTTCCAGCAAGGAACGTTTGATTTTAGCTTTTGCTTTATTAGTAACAACCAAATTCAACCAGTCAAGCTTTGGTTTTTGATTTTTAGTTGTAATAATTTCAACTTTATCCCCGTTGTGAAGCACATGTTTAATCTGGACTAATTTATTATTAACCTTAGCACCGCTGCATTTAGAGCCGACATCAGTATGTATTTCGTATGCAAAGTCCAACACGGTTGAACCATACTCTAATTTTTTAAGGTCGCCATTTGGTGTGAAAATATAAACTTTATCATTCGGGCTGTCTTTTTTCCGGTCTGCTTCAATATCAAAGTTAATTTGTTCGGGATTTTCTAATATATCCCTGATTTGGTTTAACCATTCTTCGCTATCTTTTTTCTTATCAAGCGCTTTGTATATCCAGTGAGCTGCTCTGCCTTTCTCGGCAACTTCATCCATTCGTTTGGTTCTTATCTGAACTTCAACCCATTTTTTATTTTGACCCACCACAGTTGTATGTAATGATTCATAACCACTTGCTTTAGGAGTTGTTATCCAGTCACGAAGCCGTTTTGGATTTGGCTGGAAAATATCAGTTACTATTGAATAAATCCGCCAGCAGTCTAATTTTTCATTTTTTAATTTACTATTGCTGATTATCCTGATTGCAAAAAGATCAAAAACCTGTTCAAATTCCAGATTTTGCTTTTTCATCTTATTCCATATACTATGGATGGATTTCGGACGTCCGATAATATCACAGTCTAATTCCTGAAGTATCAGTTTACGTTGAATCGGGTCAATAAATTCCTGTATAAAAACATTACGTTTGGATTTTGTTGCCTGAAGTTTTTTTGCTATCTCTTTATAGATTTCAGGATTTTCGTATTTCATTAACAACTCCTCAAACTCCGACTTAATGTTATACAAACCCAGCCGGTGAGCTATTGGAATATATAAATATGAAACCTCAGAAGAGAATTTTTGTTGCTTTTCCTCAGAAAATGAATCAATATTTCGCATATCATTAAGCCGATGGGCAAGCTTAATCAGGATTACCCTGATGTCGTCAATAAGAGTAAGAAACAGTTTTCTGAAATTTTCAGATTGCAGGGAAATTTTTTCTGTGCGTAATTCTGAAATTTTTGCAATGTCCTCAATAATCACAGCAACTGATTTTCCGAACTGGTTTTCAATTTCTTCTAATGTAAGATATTTGAATGTAGCAACATGATGAAGTAAAGCACAAATAACAGAACTAACACCTAAGCCAATCTGGTCAACACAAATTTTAGCTACATCAATATTATGACAAATATTTAACTCTCCTGTTTCTGCATAATTTTCAATTTCAATATTATATGCAATTTCATAAGCACGGTTAACCAAACTTATATCACCCCTTTTCATTAAGGGCTTACATTTATCAATTAATT
>CAZREZ010000343.1:0-3717 GCA_964599115.1 uncultured Bacteroidales bacterium | reverse complement strand
GCTTCCTTCCGAACCTGGGGGAGTTTAACAGGAGCTGGTCGTATAAGACTTACCCGTTGCAAAATTACAAAGAAGTACTTAATTACACAATATATTTAATTATTTTTTTTAAGTAAGTATAATTTTATTATGTTTGCATTCAATTGCTTTTATTTAAATTAATATATTATTAGGTTTAATTAAAATTATAAATTATGGAACAAAAAAAATCATCTATCGGTAAAGTTTCACTCAGCTATGGTTTAATAGTGGGAGTATTGTTGATTTTATGGAGTTTATTAATGCATATTTTTGATATTGACAGAGAATCATACCTTAGTTTTATTTCGTATCTGATACTTTTGGGTGGTATTATCTGGGGATCAAAAATTTATCGCGACAATTATTCAGGCGGTTTTATTACTTACGGTAAATCATTTTCAGTCGGTTTTCTGGTTGGATTATTCGGCTCAATATTAGTAAGTATATTTTTCTTTATATTTTTAAAGTATATTGATCCGGCAACATTTGCCGAAATACTTGAAAATACACTTAATAAAACAGAATTAAATATACTTGAATCAAACCCTGACATTTCAGACCAAGATCTTGAACAAGTTTTATCAATGACAGAAAAATTTACAACTCAGTTTACAGTAACTGCAGGAGTATTTATTATGTATGTAATTTCTTCTGTAATATTTTCTCTGGTTGCTTCAATTTTTATTAAGAAAGAACAAAAATAAGTAAATGGATATTTCTGTAATAATCCCTTTATATAATGAAGATGAATCGTTAAAAGAATTAAATGATTGGATTGTAAGAGTTATGCTATCCAATAATTTTTCTTATGAAATAATTTATATTGATGATGGAAGCAGTGATAACTCATGGAAAGAAATCGAAAAACTTTCTGCAGAAAATAAAAATATTAAAGGAATAAAATTCAGAAGAAATTATGGTAAGTCAGCAGCTTTGAACAGGGGCTTTAATGCAGCTATTGGAGATGTTGTGATTACTATGGATGCCGATTTGCAGGATAGCCCTGATGAGATCCCCGAATTATTCAAGATGATTAAACAGAAAGGGTTTGACCTTGTTTCGGGTTGGAAAAAAAAGCGCCGGGATCCAATAACAAAACGAATTCCATCAAAGTTTTTCAACCGCTCAACACGAATAATGTCGGGAATTAAATTGCATGATTTTAATTGCGGTTTAAAAGCATACAAAAAAAACGTAATTAAAAGTATTGAGATACATGGCGAGATGCACAGGTATATTCCTGTTATAGTAAAATGGGCAGGATTTTCAAATATCGGTGAAAAAATTGTTGACCATAAAAAGCGAAAATACGGTATTACAAAATTCGGTTTTGAACGCTTCATCAAAGGTTATTTAGACCTTATTTCCATAATTTTTATTTCAAAATTCGGTAAAAGGCCAATGCATTTATTTGGTACTTTGGGAACATTGATTTTTATTATCGGATTAATAATTGCCGCATATTTAGCTTATTCCAAATTTTTTATGGCTGAATACAAAATGACAGAAAGACCTTTGTTTTATTTTGGACTATTAGCAATGATGATCGGTACTCAGTTGTTTCTTACAGGCTTCCTTGCCGAGTTGATTTCCAGAAGTTCACATGACAGAAATCAATACCTGATTGAAAAAGAACTTGGCTTGAAGGAGGATGGAAAATAGAAGAAAAATAGTTATTATCGGTTCCGCTTATCCGTTACGGGGGGGGCTTGCAACTTATAATGAGCGTTTGGCAAGAGCCTTCCGGAAAAATGGTGATAAGGTTATTATTGAAACTTTCAAACTGCAATATCCAAAGATTTTATTTCCGGGAAAAACACAGTATTCAAGCGATACTAAACCTAAAGACTTAAACATACGAGTTACTATTAATTCAATAAATCCATTAAACTGGATTAAAGTTGGATTTAAGCTAAAAAAATACAAACCTGATTTGGTTATCATCAAATTTTGGATACCTTTCATGGCTCCGTGTTTAGGAACAATTGCAAGAATAATCCGTTCAAATAAACATAGTAAAATTATTTCAATAATTGATAATATTATTCCTCATGAAAAACGAATAGGCGATAGGATGCTGGCAAACTATTTTGTTAAAAGTGTTAATGGCTTCATAACAATGTCAAAATCGGTTTTGGACGACTTAGACACATTTGATAAAAATAAATCAAAACTTTATTGTCCTCATCCTTTGTATGATAATTTTGGAGAAATTATTCCAAAAAATATTGCTAAAAAGAATTTACAACTTGATGAAAAAATAAACTATATTTTGTTTTTCGGATTTATAAGGGATTATAAAGGTCTTGATCTTTTACTTAAAGCAATAGCAGAACCAAATTTAAATAAATTACCTGTTAAGTTGCTTGTTGCCGGTGAATTTTATACTGATTCAAAACCGTATTTTGATATTATTAAAAAAAATAACTTAGATGATAAAGTCATTATGTTAAATGATTTTATACCTGATAGCGAAGTTGCAAATTATTTTTGTGCTGCTGATATTGTAGTACAGCCATATAAGGATGCTACACAAAGCGGCGTTACACAAATTGCATATCATTTTAACAGACCTATGATTGTAACTAATGTTGGAGGACTAACTGAAATAATTCCTGATGGCAAGGTAGGATATGTAGTTGATTGTAAACCTGATAAAATTTCAGAGGCAATTATTAAATTCTATAAACAAAAGAAAGAGCAAGAATTTGTTAAAAATGTAGAAATTGAAAAACAAAAATATTCATGGGACAGAATGCTGGAATCTATTAACTTTGTTTTTGAGAAAACTTAATTATTATGAAAAATATTTATTTTAAACAATTCTTTATATATATTGTTATTTTTACATTTAATCAGTCATTTTCACAGACAACGATTATTCTCCAACCTGGTACTGATGATGGAAAAGATGCAATGGTAAGAACATTATATCCAAATACACCACATGGTGATGAAGAAACTATTATGACAGCGGCCTGGACTTATTCCGGTGAATTTGGAATTACCAGGTCCTTATTTGACTTTGATTTGTCTGTTATTCCTGATTCTGTAGAGATTTTAGATGCTCGTCTTAATCTTTATTATAATCCTACCTGTGGTCATGAAGGACATTACGGAGAAAATGAATCTTATTTGCAAAGAATAACTTCTTTTTGGGAAGAATGTTCAGTAAACTGGAATAATCAACCCTCAGTTACTTATAATAATCAAGTAAGAATACAAACATCAACTATCTCAACTCAAGACTACCCTCATATTAATGTAACCACCCTGATAATGGATATTATAAATGATCCGGAAAATAGTTTTGGTTTCATGCTTAAATTACAAGATGAATCCAAGTATAGGAGTTTAATTTTTGCATCCAGTGACCACCCTGTCAGCGAAATAAGGCCTAAACTGGTTATAACTTATGATTGTGACGAACCAACATCAGCTTTTAGCTATAGTTTAGAAAATAATTATGTGCAATTTATTGATGAGTCTATTTTAGCAGAATTATGGTATTGGGATTTTGGCGATGGGTATTTTTCAAATTTACAAAATCCTATTCACTCTTATAGTGAAAATGGTAATTATTTTGCGTGTTTAACTGTTGAAAATGATTGCTCCACTGATATATTTTGTGATACTATTAAATATTATCTTGGTTCTGATAATTTTTTAATCCTTGATAATAAATTTAATGTATTT
>CAZREZ010000342.1:0-3717 GCA_964599115.1 uncultured Bacteroidales bacterium | reverse complement strand
AAAGCATTCAAATCCTTTACTGTAATTTCATTTTCGTTTTTCATAATTCATTTTTTTTGTTGAATTATGTTTTACGAATTTGGTTGTTTAAAAGATTTTAGCTACTTTTGGTTTTGTTCAACAAATAAAGTTGAATGTTTCAAGATATAAGATACAGAATAACAACATAATGAAAGAACAGTATTTTACAAAGGATAATATTTTTGAACAATCATTAAAAATTAAAGAGACAGTTCAAAAATTTTCACGTCATAAAGAATTTTTTATAAAAAACCAAAATGTTGCCCTTCTTGTAATTGATATGCAGAACTATTTCCTTGACCCTGATTCACATGCTTTTATTCCTTCTGCCAAAGCTATAATCCCTAATATTAAATTACTGATCAACACCTGCATTAAATTTTATATACCTGTAATTTTCACACAACATATAAACAACGAACAAAATGCAGGTATGATGAATTTATGGTGGAATGATTTTATCGCAGAAAATAATCCGTTAAGCAAAATCAATGAAGAATTTTATATTCCGGATTCATTAATAATTAATAAAACACAATATAATTCATTTTATAAAACCGGACTTGAACAGGAATTAAAACAATTGAACAAAACCCAATTAATTATTTGCGGTGTTATGACAAACCTTTGTTGTGAGACAACTGTAAGAGAGGCATATGTTAGGGGGTTTGAACCCTTTTTACCAATTGATGCAACTGCTGCTTACAATTATGATTTTCATCTGTCGACAATCAGAAACCTGGCATATGGTTTTTCTACTCCTGTTTTAACAAATGAAATAATTGAAAAAATTAATTTAAAATGCTCATCAAAAAAGATATAATAATTATAGGTGGCGGTCCTGCAGGAATTGCCACTGCTATACAACTGAAAAGATATAATATCAACTCATTAATAATTGAGAAAGATACTTTGGGAGGGCTTTTAAAAAATGCTTTTAAAGTTGAAAATTATTTGGGTTTTCCCGATGGGATAACAGGGGAAACATTAGTGAAACTCATTAAGCAACATTGTGAAAAATACAAAATTGATGTGTCTTACAACGAAGTGATTGATATTAAATATGATAACAACTTTATTTTAAAAACCCAAACAAAAAAGTTTGAAAGTAAAATTGTAGTTATTGCCTCAGGCACAAAACCAAAAACATTAAAAAAATATAATTCCGGTAAAATATTTTACGAAGTTTATAAAATAAAAGATGTTAAGGATAAAACCATTGGTATAATTGGAGCCGGTGATGCTGCTTTTGATTATGCACTTACTCTTGCAAAAAACAATAAAGTGTTAATTTTTAACCGGAGTGAGAAAAATAAATGCAATCCTGTTTTATTTGAAATGTGTAAAAAAACCAAATCAATTAAAATTTTTTATAACAGAAATTTTGATTCTTTACTATTTACAGATAAAAAAGTTAAAGCCGTATTTCAATATAAAAATTCTTTTGAAAATTATCTTAGCGATTATATTATTTTTGCCGCCGGAAGAGAACCACAACTAAATTTTTTGCATAACTCAATTAAAGAAAAATTAAGTTATTTAACTGACAATCATAAACTTTATATTATCGGTGATGTAGCAAACGGCAATGCACGACAAGCATCTATTGCCGCAGGTGACGGGATAAAAACAGCGATGGTGATTAAAGATAAAAGACAAAAGTAAAAAGATAAAAGTAAAAAAAGATAAAAATTTGAAATTACGATTGATTATTTAAATAAAAAGGAACAGTATTAATGAAGGTAATCAGGAGAATTAAAGAAAACAATATAGCTAACGTTTATATTGCTGAAACGGATGACGGCAAATTATTTGAATTTGTTGAATCAATCCAGCCACCATTAACTATCCATGATAAATGGGTGTTAATTGTTTCCACTTTGTTCGGTTGCCCGGTGAATTGTAAATTCTGTGATGCAGGTGGAAAATACAATGGGAAATTATCTTTTGAGGAAATTATTTTTCAAATTGATTATTTGATAAAACAACGCTTTCCCGACAAAAATGTTAATACTAAAAAATTCAAGATACAATTTGCCCGTATGGGTGAACCTGCTTTCAACAATAATGTTTTGGATGTTTTGGAAACCATTCCTCAATTATATTCTTTTAAAAATTTTATTCCTTCCCTGTCTTCAGTTGCACCTGCAGGAAAGGAAATTTTTTTTGAAAAGCTTTTAAATATAAAAAACCGTCTTTATAAAAATAACTTTCAACTTCAGTTTTCGCTGCATAGCACTGATGAAAAACAAAGGGATGAATTGGTACCTGTTAAAAAATGGGATTTTAAAACAATTTCAGAATATGGCAAGCTTTTTTATGAATCCGGCAACAGAAAAATAACCCTGAATTTTGCTTTAGGTGAAAAAAATATTATGGACATAAGTGAATTGAAAAAGTACTTTGATCCTGATGTTTTCCTGATAAAGATAACACCGGTAAACCCGACCTTTAAAGCAAAAAAAAATAAAATCAGTTCTTTAATAAAGCCCGGAATAAATAATTATGCTGTCATTGAAAACCTCAAAAAAGCCGGATACGATGTTATTCTTAGCATAGGTGAGCTGGAAGAAAACAAAATAGGCAGCAACTGCGGCCAATATATCAATGCATTGAAAATCAATAAAAAAGATTTAAAAGAAGGATACACTTATCAGGTTGAGAATGTTTATGTTTAGTTGTTAATATTAAAATAAGTTTTATATCTAAAGTCGTATTTCTTATCTTAACCAGCAACCAGTATCCAGCATCCAGCAACAGTATATTTATATGTCATATAATGATGCCTATGGTATAGCTTTATTCTATGTCAGGAATGATAAGTATTAGTCTTCGTATTCAAAAAAAACAACAAAATTCCTATCGGGTACAAAATTTTCCTTGTGCCAGTAATAATATTTTTTATTATTTTTTATTACTGAGCTATCAGGTTTATAAGACAATGAATTAATTTTAAGATTTTCAGGAACTATTAATTTAAAATTCGCCTGTTTAAGAGGTTTGCCCCATGCAAGCATGCTTATCAGAATATATTCCGCTTTGCCATTATTTAATTTATGGCGGTATGAAATTTTATATTTTACAACTTCTTTCGGTTCTGCCTTTACTCTGAATAATATACCTTTTTGACTTTCATCAACAATGTTATCAAGCTTGTTATTTTTTAAATTTAATACTTTAATCGAATCAACAAAGCCATACATCGGATCAATTGGAAAAGGATTTATAATATTTTTATTTACTTCTTTATCAAGTTCATTCTTATAGAAATAGATTCCTTCTACATAAAAATTACTGTCAATTATTTTAAAGTTTACATCCTCACGTATAAAATCAAGTTCCTGTGGAAATGTTGCAAAATACGAACAAATCATTAAAACAAGTAAAACAATTTTTTTCATTTTTTTAATATAATCGTTTTTAAAATTTTTTATAAAGATACAATAATCAATTTAATTTACAAAGAAAATTTTGTTTTATATATGCCGCTTAGCAGTTCCAAACTGCTTAGCGGCTAAACATCACTTCAAAACCATAAACTTCTGTTTTGCAATAATTTTTTTATCATTTCTAAGTACTGTAACATACAATCCATTATTCCATCTACTTACATCAACTTTAAGCTGCTGCTGTCCTTTTGGTACTTTTATTTCTTTTAGCTTATGACCAAAAATATCATAAAACTCCAGAACTGCA
>CAZREZ010000341.1:0-3719 GCA_964599115.1 uncultured Bacteroidales bacterium | reverse complement strand
ACACTTAAAATAATTGAACGTATTGAAAAAAGGGTAGCCAGAGATAAATATTTGGGAACATCCGAATTAAACACAATTCTTAAAGAAGAGATTGCAGGCTTGCTTCAGGAGAATAATATTGACGATACTGTTGATTATAATTTACCAAAAATAGATGTGCCTTATGTGATAATGGTTGTTGGGGTTAATGGAGTTGGCAAAACTACTACAATTGGCAAACTGGCTTATAATTTCAAAAAAGCAGGGAAATCGGTTTTATTAGGTGCTTCGGATACTTTTAGAGCAGCGGCTGTTGACCAGCTTACCATTTGGTCTAAACGGGTTGATGTTCCGATTATTTCTCAGGGAATGGGTGCTGACCCTGCATCAGTAGCTTATGATACTTTAAAATCAGCAGTTGCAAGTAAAACCGATATTGTGATTATTGATACTGCCGGAAGACTGCATAATAAAGTTAACCTGATGAATGAGCTTACCAAGATAAAAAAGGTTATGAAAAAGGTTATTACTGAAGCTCCACACGAAATACTTCTTATACTTGACGCTTCAACCGGACAAAATGCCATTGAACAGGCAAAGCAGTTTATAGCAGCCACCGAAGTAAATGCTATTGCACTCACAAAATTAGACGGAACTGCAAAGGGTGGTGTAGTCATTGGTATTTCCGACCAGTTTAAAATCCCTGTAAAATATATAGGAATAGGAGAGAAGATGGAAGATTTGCAATTATTTAACAGGTATGAGTTTGTGGATTCATTATTTAAGTTTATAGACACACACTAATTTTTACTTCTTTTGAATAAAATATCAAAAACAAATATCAACATCATCACACTTGGTTGCTCCAAAAACCTTGTTGACTCTGAGTTATTACTGGGACAATTAAAAGCAAATAATATTACTGCATCCCATGAGTGGGATAATAATTCAAATGTTATTGTTATTAATACCTGCGGATTTATAAATGATGCAAAGCAGGAATCAATTGATACTATCCTGCAATATATTGAAGCTAAAAAAGCAGGGATAATTGAAAAAGTTTTTGTGATGGGTTGCCTTTCGCAACGATACAGAAATGAGTTGAAAAGCGAAATTAAAAAAATTGACGGACTTTATGGTGTTAACGAATTACCTGAAATTGTAAAAGACCTTGGAGGTAATTATTATAAAACTTTAGTAAATATAAGGTGCTTAACTACTCCGTCTCATTATGCTTATCTGAAGATAGCTGAAGGTTGTAGCCGGCAATGCTCATTTTGTGCCATACCATTGATTAAGGGGAAATATGTTTCAAAGCCGGTTAATTTAATTGTTGATGAAGCAAAAATTTTAGCAGAGAAGGGAGTCAAGGAAATAATTCTGATTGCCCAGGACCTTACATATTATGGTATTGATTTATATAAGAAAAGAATGTTAGCTGAATTATTGAGAAAACTTTCAGAAATAAATGGTATTGACTGGATACGCCTGCATTATACCTATCCCGCAGGATTCCCGATTGATGTTTTGGATGTAATGAAAGAACAGGATAATATTTGTAATTATATTGATATTCCTTTGCAACACATAAGCGACAGTTTACTTAAATCAATGCGGCGCGGTATTTCCGGTGAAGAAACCCTGAAATTAATTAATACAATTCGTAATAAAATTCCCGATTCGGCAATTCGTACAACTCTAATTGTTGGTTATCCAGGAGAAACAGATCAGGATTTTAAAGATTTGAAAAAATTCATTATTGAATCAAAATTTGACAGATTAGGTATTTTTACTTATTCACACGAAGAGGACACTCCTGCTTATTTATTAAAAGATAATATTCCTGAAAAAATCAAGCAGCAAAGAGCTGATGAAGTAATGCAAATTCAGCAAGATATTTCGTATCAAAATAATTTAATGAAAGTTGGTAATAATTTTAAAGTTTTAATTGATAGGGAAGAAGAGAATTATTTTACTGGAAGAACGGAATATGACTCTCCTGAAGTTGATAATGAAGCTTTGATTGAGAAATCTGAAAACAATTGCAGGATTGGTGAATTTTATACAATAAAAATTACTAAAGCCGATATGTTTGATTTGTATGGTGAAATTTATTAAATTTTCGGATTTTATAGACAAGCTCGAAATAACTCCATATATAATTATCCGTTTTTGGATATTTTCCAAAATGAAAAATCATGAAGATATTATTATATATTGAATATTATGAACTTACATAGTTTGGTATAAATATTGATATATTTATTTAAATTTTTCATAAATAGTGAATAGGTTAACAATTGCTTTGTAAATAAATTTCTATTAGGAAAATTTGGTTTTGGGTTAGACCGGATTAACAAAGATATTTAATTTGTTTTTCCGGTTTTTTATTTAAAAAATTCCTAAATATTTTATTTAATTTAGCAGGCTGAGAATTTTAAATTTATTATAAACATTATTAAATCAAAAATTATGAAAAAAATAGCTTTAAGTATTTTTGTTTTGTTTACCTTTATTATTGTAGGTGCTCAAAATGTAAATTCAAATGTACAGGATACATTAAAAAATAAAATCAAACAAGGATTCTATCAGGAAAAGGAAGGTAAATTAGTATCATCGGGATATTATGTTGACAATAAAAAACAAGGTAATTGGGTTACTGTTACTGCAAATGGACTCATAAACAAAATTGAATATTATGAAGATGAAAAAAAAAACGGTTTAAGCATTGCTTTAGATACTAGGGGGAATTTAACAGCTTATAAAAATTATAAAAACGATTTATTGGAAGGACTTTCAATAAAATATAAATACGGCGGAAGACCATTGTCAGAGGTTAATTATAAAGCTGGTAAGATACACGGATTAAAAATATTATATTATGATAAAGGAATTAAGCAGGAAGAAAGCAAATATAAGAATGGTAAAAAAAACGGGATAACAAAATGGTATAGTACATCAGGTAAATTGATTGCAGAATATAGCTATTTAGATGATTTGTTTGATGGTGTTCAAAAAATCTATTATGATAATGATTCTTTGCAAAGTGAAAAGTTTTTTAAATCAAACAAACAAGATGGCCCTTGTACAGAATATTATAAAAACGGTAAAATTAAAAACACAGGCTCATATTCCGAAGGAGAAAAAAAAGGTAACTGGTTTGAGTATGATGAGGAAGGAAATTTGATTAATAAGACAAAATTTAAGAAGAATAAGAAGAAATAGCTAAATAAATGAAACGCAAAATTTTAAATCCATATACTGAAGTAGATGGTTACAACTGTTTTGGCTGCTCCCCAAATAATATTCACGGCTTGCAAATGAATTTTTTTAAAGATGATGAGTATATCATAAGCGAATGGTTGCCAAAATCACATTTTCAGGGTTACAATAATATTTTGCATGGAGGAATACAAGCAGCTTTAATGGATGAAATAGCAAGCTGGTGTGTCCAGATTAAACTAAAAACAGCTGGCGTTACTTCAAAAATGGAAACAAAATTCAAAAAACCTGTTTATTGCAATAAAGGAAAAATATCTTTAAAAGCCCTGTTAACAAAAACAAGAATAAATTTTGCAGAGGTTCATGTTGAATTATTTGATGGAGAAAGAAAGTTATGCTCCGAATCGGATGTTATTTATTATATGTATCCAATTGAAATTGCCAGCAAAAGATTTTATTATCCGGCGTAATAGACAAAATGGTTGTTCAGAACCTCTGCAAGTCTTTATACGTATAAC